>JAFSKV010000005.1 GCA_017448795.1 Synergistaceae bacterium
GGGATTAAGGATGTCAGCTTCGCCCTTGTCCTCGACTCTGAGACCGCCATTGAGCTTTACCTTGCCTCTAAGGACACATACACCGGGAATGTTGCGGCTTATGTTGACGGAGGAAGTAAGAACATGGCCGTGAGGAAAGGCGGTGAGTATGTTGTGAGCATCGGGAATATATCAGCCCACAAGCTCGGAACGACTCACACCGTCAGCATCACAACTCAGTATGAGAGCATGGAGGAAGTCAGCTTCAATGTGAACGTGTCAGTGCTCTCCTACGTACAGAGCGCAATCCGCAACGACAGCACGGCCATGAAGCAGGCGGTAACTTCCCTCTGGCGTTACTGGGACGCGACAATGACATACAGGCGCAACAGGAAGGATATTTACGGAGGAGGTGAATGACATGGACAGCAGGAAAGCCTACGAAGCTCCCGAAGCGGAAGTGATACTTTTTGACCGCGAGGACGTAATCAGAACAAGCACACCAAGCACTGACACAGCAACACCAAGAGTGCCTGTAACCACATACTTCAACGTCTACTAGCCAGACAAGACACAGGCAGGATGAGGAGAAGTTTTCCCCGTCCTGCTTTTTTGCGCACGTTAAAGGTCTTCCTTGTGGGCGTAGATCTGCGCGCCAGCCTGACACGCCGGGCAGATGCAGTACTTCTCGCCGCCTGCTTTGGCTTTCTTTGCCGCCTCAGCAAGTCCCTTCGCCTTCTCAGCCCCGAAAATCTTTGCGCCCATTTCCGACTCTGCCAGCGCGATTGTCTCATCGATGCTGTTCACGTTCTCGTCCAGTGCCTTCACGAGGTCAGCCGCTGATTCTTTGTCTTGGGCGTTCACGTAAACTTCCGCCGTCATCCTAAGCTCAGGGTTGCATGTCGGCGCGGCTATAAGCTCCCTTACCTTGTCGAGAATTTCCTGTTTTGCCATGATTGATTGCCTCCTTGGGATTTTGCGTTATCATGCCACAGAATATAAATCCGCAAGATTCATACCACAAAAATTACGTATTCTGTGATAAGTAACAATAGAGAGACAAAGCGCAAGTAATTCCAGCAAAAGGGGAAGGATTCTCATCATGACAGAGAGAGTAGCGGTTATCGGAGTAGGACACTTAGGCCAGCACCACGCGAGGATATACACGGAGCTTCCTGACGCGCAGTTAGTGGGAGTTGCCGACAGCGACATAGACCGGGCAAGGTTCATCGGCGAGCATCTTGGAGTCCCCGCTTACGGCTCACTTGAGGAGCTGATACGGAGGAAGTCCCCCGACGCAATCTCGGTAGTAGTCCCCACGAGCCAGCACTACGACATCGCCAAGACCGCGCTTGAGGCCGGGATTCATGTCCTCGTGGAGAAGCCCGTAACAGTCCGCCCCGAAGAAGCCGGAGAACTCCTCGACATCGCTGACAGGAAGAACCTCGTGCTACAGGTCGGACACATCGAACGCTTCAACAGTGCCATCCGCTACATCTCCGGGATTCCGTGCAGGCCCGTCTACCTTGACGCGAGAAGGACAGCCCCGTTCACCCCAAGAATCAATGATGTAGGAGTCGTGCTTGACCTGATGATTCACGACATAGATATTGTGATGTCGCTTGTGCCGTCAAGAATTGCCCGGATTGCCGCGACTGGTGCATGTGTCTTCACGGATCATGAGGACATCGCCGACGCTCACATAACGTTTGAGGACGGGACGGTTGCCCACATCCTCACATCACGTTGTGCGCAGAAGAAGTGCAGGCAGCTTGAGGTTGTGGAGCGCGAGAGGCAGATTACGGTGAACTATGAGCTTCAGACGGTGCAGATTTCCCGGTGCGTCAACAGCCCGGAAGGTCAGGTAGAGATACGGGAGACACCAGTATTCCCGAAGAGCGAGCCGCTTAAGCTGGAGCTTGCTGACTTCGTGAGGTGCGTGCGGGAACACAGGCCTCCTCTTGCTGGCGGCAGGGAAGGCAAGAAGGCTCTGGAAGTCGCGGTAGAGATTCTGAGACAGATTCATGATGGCGGCGCAAGGGGTGAAAGTTTTCCGGCGGCTGTCTAGGGTCTGAGATTCTGCGTTGTAGTGCGGCAGGGACTCTCTGAGCTTAGGGAGTCCCTGTTTGTTGGTGGTTATGACGAGTGATGACGCTTGAGCTTCGCTGTGAGGGTTTCGCCGAGAATCTTGCGGGCGGCCTTCTTGATGAGGCTGAAGGTACGTAATGGGAGAAGGTACAGCCACGCAACAGGGTATGAGGGGAGCTTGAGGCCATGCTGTGTCAGAAAATCACCGAGGCTGGGGTCATTGTCCCACATGAAGAAGCTGCCTGTAACCCGCTGGCATAAGTGCCTGAAAACGTGCTTTCTGTACGTACTCAGGCTGAACACTCCCGCGAAATCACCGAGCTTCCCAAGAGCATCAAGAGCTGTCAGCGTGGTCATGCATTTGTGGCATCTTGAGCAGTTATGCCCTTCACTGTCCGGGTTCACGCAGACGTTGAGATACTTCCGGGCTATGTCCCATGAGGCTATGCGCTCGGTCTTCTGGCTTCGCTCGTACTGACAGCCGTCGGGAATAAGCTCCGTCCGTTCAGTGCTTATGAGGGGGACTGAGTATGACTCTGAGAACTCCGAGAAATCACTGTCGCGCTTCATGAGTCCGAATTTCAGCATCTGCACATAGCTGTACGCGCTTGACACATAATATCTCCTGACCGCCCGCCCAAGTCCCAAGACGCATGACCATATCGCGAGATACCCGGCCTTCGGGTCAGGCCCGGCCAAGTGCGTGAAAGCGTGAAAGTTCGAGTCAACCTGATACACAGGCAGGTCAAGCTCATCCGCGCACCTCTTGTTCAGCTCATACCTTGCCTGCCACAGCCCCGATGACTTCGCCCCGTAATTCCCGTGAGTCCCGCAGTTGAACAGGAACAGACCGTTCACCCGATAATCCGGGTCAGTCTCGTTCACGTAGCGGTCGTATATCGTTGTGAGAGAGTCGACACCGCAGGATATTCCCGTGCCTATGACGCTCTGATTCCCGGCGGCCTCAGCGAACCCGTCAACGCTCACATTGACCCTCGACAAGTCCGGGCTGAAGTCGCACAGTATCCGCTGAAGATAGTTCATCACGTTCCTGTACAGACGCTTCGACATATTGCCGTGAATGTGCAGGTCTTCTTTCAGGTACATGGCCAGATACAGCGGGACTAACACGAACCCGTCGTACACATCATCCACTAGCATGTGGGCGTTCTCGTCCTTCACCGCAAGCCAAATTGCTGGCTCAAGACTAGGCAATCCCCCCCCCCCTGATACGTAAAGTCCGCAACAAGCCTTGTCCAGCCGTCTGCAGACTCTTTCCTGATGTTGCTTACGTGTATCATGATTCCTTCCTCCTTAGTGTTCTCTTTGCCGCCCTCATCACAGGGACGAGAAACGGCGCATACTGCTGAAGAATGTACCTTGCCTTGCCGCCGGGTGTCCTAAATTCCGACAGCGGCGTTGACGTTCCCGAAATTTTGTCCATTTTCGCCTCACTTATCGCGTCAATCTCACGGAAATCATGGCCGCCCGTCAGAAACTCAGTCAGGCATCTCGTGAGTCCTGCCCGGATTGAGACAGGGGAAAAATTCTTCACGGCTGACTTTATCCGGCTGTTGTCGAACCTGCGGTGATAGAGCCTGTCATACTTCACCTGCGCAGTGTCATCAATTGCCCGCTCAGTGTATATCATCCTCAGCTCCCGCCCGGTAACCTCAGCGAAAACTTCCCTGTATATCTCCGCAATATCGCCCCACTTCATCGCCTCATCGCCCGTGATGTGGTACGCCCGCCCGAACGCCTCACGGTTCACCGCAAGCCCGGCAATCGCCCCTGCAACGTCATTCCCCCACGTGAGAGTCGTGAACTTCCCGGCAATGTCCCGCGAAAACACTACTGGCCTTCCGTGAACTGCCCGCCACAGCCAGCGTTCCTTCTCCAGAACACCCAGCTGCAGACGCTCGTTGCTGTACGTGATGTATGGCCGGATGATTGTCCAGTTACCCGCCTTCCCTCCGCGCAGAATATCCTCCTGCCTTGCCTTCGCGAGCGCGTATTCATCAGTCGCAAGATACCCGGCATCATCACTCGCATCAAGAAGCCGCGGCGAGTCCTCCGTGATTGGCGATGACGAGTCCGCGTAGACCCTCGACGAACTCAGGAACATGTAGTGTCCCGTCCCGCCCGTCATGATTTCAGCGCGCCGACGGAACTCACTCGTCGTGTAGCTCATGAAGTCGACGACAGCGTCATAGCTCCCAGTCCCAAGAAGCCCCGCGATGAACCCGGTATCATGCGCGTCGCCCTGAATGTACCTCATGTTGCCGACCGCCGACTCCCTCGCGCGCCTCGTAGTAACGTCAACGATATTCCCGGCCTCAGCAAGTATCCTCACTAGGTATGCTCCCATTGCTCCAGTGCCGCCGGTAACCAAAACTTTCACTGTAGATTCACACTCCTCTTAAATTTCCGCGTCATCACTTCAGGGGATTGCGTGAATTTCTACCTGTGAAGGCTTATAGTCCCGCTCCCTCCCGTAATGTAGAAGTGAGTCCGCAAGTCCCAGCGTCAGACCCCTCTCCCGCGCTATCCCCATTCCTATACCGCCGCTTCCGCCCGTGATGAAAGCAATTTTCCCCGCAAGAAGAGTGTTCGTGTTGACGGGGGAAGGAATCGGTATCATCTCGCGCTCCTTCATGAGCAGGACGAGTTTACGCAGTACGTTCTTCACCGCTCGTTTAACGCTCATTTACTGCCTCCCTATGATTTTCTTGACCTTGCTGATTCCAACCGGGCCGAGCACTGTCTTCACCGTCTGTTTCGCAAAGTTCTTTGCCCTCATTGACGGCGGGAGTATGTCCGACACATCGATATTGTTGATGGCGTAAAGTGCATCGCTTTCGTCCTGCGGTGTAGTGAAGACCTCGAACAGTATGGGCCGGGTGAGAGTCTCAGGTGTCGTGAAGCGCACAACGTTGGCGAGGTATTCCTCCTTGTTTGACGCTGTCATGTACTCGAAGCCGAGATCCTCCGCGTAATGCCGGACTAGTTTCCGCGACTGCTGGCCGAAATGACCCCTTGCCGCCATGAATTTGTCCGCGTCATCACCGAACCTTGCCGCAGGATGATGGTACAGCTTGAACTCAGCTCCGCAGCCGTTGTTGATGAGCATGATGCGGAGGTTGTTGCTGACGTGTCTATTGCCGATTGCGTTCATGTCGTAGAAGAAGGCTAGATCACCGATTACCCCGAAGAATAATTTTCCGGGCGACGCTAGGGACGCTCCGAGCAATGCTGACACATCACCGTCAATTCCGAAGCCGCCTGTGTTCGACCAGCCTGTTACTGTTGGGGGAAGCTCAAAGAAGTTCCATGTGCGAAGTGAGTTGAGGATGCCTAAGTGAAGTGCTGAGTTGGGGGGTAACCTGCCGATTGTGTTCTGCGCTATCCAAGCGTTGGAGAAGGGCAAATCCGGGATTCTTTCGAGGACGTAATCGTAATCATTCCGCCACGCCGTATAGTAGTCAGTTCTACTTATACCCCCCCCCCGTGAATTACGTAGCGGCTGAAGAAATCTTCCTCCTTCATCTGGAAGACGTAGCGCAGTTTCTTGAACGCATCACGCACAACGCCGTCCGGGCTGACCCGCCACACCTGACTCGGCCTCAGCGTCATGTATGCCCCTGAAACCTCGCCGATGTGAATCATCACGTCCATTCCCTGGCGCGGCGACAACGGCACAAGATTCGGGTTGACCTTGTACCTGCCCCGGTAATTGCTCGTGTGGTCGCACAGAACCGCCCCGTTGTAACGCTCGCAGAAAGCCTCGATATTCCCAGCAAGCTCCGGGCTCATCACCCCGTGCGCACCGACAAATACCCCCACAGTCCCGGCGTTGAGGGCAGGAAGTTCGTCTCCCGGCTCTATCCTGTTGATGACCTGTACGGGAGGAAGCTCGTGAACCGTGAAGTCCGGGCTGTAATCCGTAACAATATTCAGCAGAACCGGGCCGCCTCCGTTGTGGCGAAGCTCAAGAAGCGCGTCGTTCATCATCACCGTGTACGCCCATCTGTCTTCGGCACTCTGTATCATAGGGATGTTGACGTTCATCTTCACGCAGTCGACAGGGGGACGGGTCCGGTCGAGCATCTGGGGGCTGTACTGTCCTGCCCGGCCGAAGTGCTGGCTTGCTGTTATGGCCAGTACCGGGAGCTTGCGGTAATACGCCTCAGTGAGACCGGGAATGTAGTTGCGCGAGGCTGTAGCCCCTGTGCATGTGAGGACGACGGGCTCGCCTGACTCCGCTGACATTCCGCAGGCCATGTACGCGGCTGAACGCTCATCAACGCTGGAATATATCTCGAACCACGGATCATTCTGGATGCTACCGGTGAAGGTTATGTTTGTTGTCCCGGGGGAGGCTATGACTTTGCGGATGTTGTGAGCTTTGAGGAGGGCGATGAGGATTTGCTTGTTGACTTCTGACGTGTAGAATTTCTGCTCTGACATGGGTTGTCTCCTTTCTGGGGAAATTTCGCTGATTGTACCACAGTTTCAGGCGTAAAGTTTCCCTGCCTCAGCGATGAAGTATCGGGCATAAGCGGGAAGATAGCTCCCCTTCCTCATGGCCGCGACGAAATCACTGTACACCCCTTCCCCCAGGCTGTAAGTGTCAATCTCAGGCTTAGGCGAGTGCCAGCGCAAATGACTCTCGAAGATGAACGACACCCCCCAGCCCTGCTCAGTCAGCGAGATTACGGCGGGCATGTTGTTTGTGGTGATGGAGTTGGCGAGGTCGATGCCTGCCTGCTTGAGGTAATGACGCGAGATCTGCCCCGTTCTCTGTTCCGGCGACAGGAGGATTAACCGCTCATCACGTATCGCCGACAAGTCCAGCTTCCCGCCAGCCGCGAGTTTCCCGGCCATGTGGTTGCGGCAAGTGCATATCAGCAGCTCTTCAGGCGCAAGAACCTCGTACTCAATGTGAGGGTTCGACTCGTGTGGCTTGCTGTAGAACGCCAGATCTATATCGCCCTCCAATAATTTCACGTCAATAGCCGCGCTCGTCCCTTCGAAAATGTTCACCTTCACGTTCGGGTACTTCCTGCTGAAGGCCGGGAGTGTCTTCGGGAGCATGAAGGCGCATCTCATGTTGGGCAGACCGATGTTGAGGACACCGACATTCCGCTTGATGATGTCGGAAAGTTCAGCGTCGAGGCTCGCTTTGGTCTCAAGAATCATGTGGGCATACTCAAGGTAACGCCTGCCCGCGTACGTAGGAATATATTTCTTGTCGGCGCGGTCAAAGAGTTTCAGCCCTAATTCCGCCTCAAGCCCCGCCAGAAACTTGCTCAGGTTGGGCTGGCTGATGTAGAGGGACTCGGCGGCGCGTGTGATGTTCTGGTGCTTGGCGATTGCGGTTACGTATGACAGCTCGCGGAAATCCATCGTTGCATTCCTCCAAGTTATGAGCTTGATGAACAATATATATTTCACGAAATGCCCCGTCAATGATATTCTTCACCCATCAATTCCACAACACCAAATTCACACACATACGGAGGGTACAAGCAATGACAGTGAAGAAACTGCCGGTAACTATCATGCGCGGCGGAACAAGCAAGGGAGTCTACATCCTAGAGTCAGACCTACCCGCAAACCACGACGAATGGGAACCGTTATTGCTCCGTCTCATGGGAAGCCCGGACGCAAAGCAGATTGACGGTCTCGGCGGCTCTCAGTCGGTAACAAGCAAGGTCGCCATCATCAAGAAATCCAGCAACCCGGACGCTGATGTTGATTACACGTTCGCTCAGGTCTCAGTCGACAAGCCGTTAGTCAGCTACAAGGGCAACTGCGGCAACATCTCATCAGGTGTCGGGCCTTTCGCCATCGAGAAGGGGCTCGTTGAGGCAAGAGACGGGACAACAACAGTCCGCATCTTCAACACGAACACGAACAAGATCATTGCCGCTGACGTTAAGACTCCCGGCGGTGAGGTCGCGTACTCAGGTGATTTCGCCATCGCCGGAGTTCCCGGGACTGCCTCGCCCGTGAAGCTGAAGTTCGTCAACCCGGCCGGGACTCTCGGAAAGGGACTCCTGCCGACTGGGAATGTTGTTGACACTCTGGACGTTCCGGGATTCGGGAAGGTTGACGTGTCGATTGTTGACGCGGCCAATCCCCTCGTGTTCGCGAAGGCCAAGGATATTGGCTTGACTGGCAAGGAGCTTCCTGACGAAATCAACGGCAACCCTGAGACTCTCGGCCTTCTGGAGAAAATCAGGGGTCTTGCGGCGGTCAAGCTGGGACTCATTGAGGACTACACGCGCTCGGCCTGGGACACTCCCGGAATCCCCAAGATGACGTTCGTAGCAGAGCCTGACGCTTACACCACGCCTGACGGAAAGGAAATCGCAAAGAATGACATCGACCTTCTTTCGCGCATGATGTCCATGCAGAAGGCTCATCCCTCATACGCGATGACGGGGGCAATGTGCACTGCGGCGGCGGCGGTAACACCCGGCTCAATCGTGAATCAGGTGCTGGCTCCTGACGCTGACACGCAATTCATCCGTATCGGCCATGCGGCGGGAATCCTCGAATGCGGCGCGGACTTCAGGCTTGAGGCGGGGAACAACGTCCCGGAAATTGATGACACGTTCGGCTTCAGGACGGCTAACTTCATCATGGACGGCACGGCAAGAATAAGGCTCTAAACTCTACAAGGGGGTAATCATACAATGCAGGAGTATCTTCCTATAATATCGCTTCTCGTTCTGGCAGTTGTCGTGGCAATAGGCTTCATCAAGAAGATCAACCTCGGCTTCTTCGCGCTCGGAGCGGCGTTCGTTCTCGGAACTGTCGGCGGAATGAAGGCCAGTCAAATCACCGCAGGCTTCAGCTCGTCAATGTTCGTTACGCTGGTGGGTGTTACGTTCATGTTCGGTATGGCCTCGCAGAACGGGACGCTTGAATTGTTCTCGAAGAAAGTCGTTGCCCTCGTCGGCAAGCGCACAGTCTTGATACCGATATTGATGTTCGTGCTGTCAGCGTTCATCTCAGCGATCGGACCCGGCCATATCGCCGCCGGAATCCTCATGACGACGTTCGCGATGTACCTTGCGTTCGCGATGGACATCAACCCGATGGCAACCTCACTTTACGCCAAGCTCGGAGCAAACGCCGGATGCGCGTCAACACTCTCAATCACAGGAATCCTCGCCGCCCAGCTCTCCAATCCTCTGGGCTACTCAGGCTTCGGGCTTCACTTGTTCCTGTCGACCCTGCTGTCAGGCTTCGTGTTCACGCTGGTGGTCTACATACTGTACAAGGGCTACGCGGTCAAGGCCGACAACCCCATGAAGTGGTCGGAAATCCCGAAGTTCAACAAGCAGCAGAGAATCACAATCGCCGTAATTATCGTGGTAGTTGTGTGCTGCATCGGCTTCAAACTGGATACGGGATTGTTCGCGTTCCTTGCGGCAAGCGTGCTGATACTGACGGGGTGCGCTGACGAGAAGAAGGCCATAAAGGGAATCCCTTGGGGGACTCTGGTGTTCATCTGCGGCGTCGGGGCATTGGTGAACGTCATCAACAAGCTCGGCGGGATAAAGCTGGTCTCCGATTACCTGTCATCGCTCATGTCAGCAGGCACGGCAGTACCGATAATGTCAGCGACTTCTGGAATCCTCTCGTGGGTCAGCTCGACTACAGGAGTCGTTATGCCCGCATTGCTCCCGATAGCGCACAACGTCTCACAGACATTCGGGGTAAGCTATGTTGAGCTGATGTCGGCGATAATAGCAACGTCATTCGCGGCGGCGATAAGCCCCCTTTCAACCGGCGGAGCAATCATAATGTCGTCATACAGTGCCTCGAAGGAGACCACAACGGAGGAGATGAACAAGATGTTCACGACGCTGTTCCTTCTGAGCGTGGCGAATGTCTTAATCAACGTGCTGATGTCGTGGCTGGGAGTGTTCAACCTGGGGCATCTGTTCTACTAGGCGAGTGAGTGATTGAACATATATTGTGTGTATCCCTCTGGCTGTCATGGCCGGGGGGAATTTTTTTGGCGTTCTGAGAGTGTGAAGTCTAGCATCCTGTCGACGCGCTCCCAGAATTGTTTTGCGAATGCGAGCGTTGCGGGGACTTCGAGGCGTTGTCCGTCTGTCTCGAAGATGAGGACTCCTTTGTTCTCGGTTACGGAGCGTT
Source organism: Synergistaceae bacterium (assembly GCA_017448795.1). GTDB lineage: Bacteria > Synergistota > Synergistia > Synergistales > Aminobacteriaceae > JAFUXM01. Next base: position 10,243 of record JAFSKV010000005.1, read on the forward strand.
CCTTGATGTCTGAGCTTTCGCCCTTCATGAGGCAGTCTACGGATATACCGAACACTTCTGAGAGTTTGTGAATGTAGTGCAGGCTTGGGGTTGATGTGCCGCGTTCCCAGCGTGATACTACGTTGCCTTCTGTTCCGACGAGGCTGCCTAGTTGTTCCTGGCTGAGTCCTTTTCCAAGTCTGAGTTCCTTCAAGATCAAGCCGTCAATCATGAGTGCCTCCTTCTTTTTGCTGGAATATAAACTTTCAAGGCTAGGCAATACAAGGCTAATGTTAGCTAATCCCTGAACATGAGAGATATTAATCCTGCTTGACGTGGATAAAAACGTGGGCTAAACTGTACATGCAAGGCTAGTTTTGTGGGCAATATGGAAGTATATTCTCGGCTAATCTGTGGGAATGTGTAGGCTTGCGAGGCTAGAAATCTGTACAGGGAAGGGTTGAGATTCTCATGAGGAGGAAGTTTGCGGGGATTGTCGGTGCTGTGATGGTGCTTCTGATTGTGGCGTGTTCGGGTGCGTTGGCTGGGCCGCGTGATGATGTTGTTGCTCATGCCTATGAGGTTCTGAATTATGAATGGTACACAAGCGACTATATCTTGCTGTACAGCAGTGAATTCGGTCCTACAGTGAGTAATGGTGTGCTGAGTTTCAACAGTACTCCATATGTTGCGAAGGGGAATGTCAGAGGGATTCCGTACTCTTTGTCATCATGTGACGGAGGCGGAAGCGAAAAAACCTTCTCCAACTATAAGAGCCTCTCTGCATCCTCAAAACTGCAAAAGTCAAACAGATACAAGTACGATACAACGTACAAGGTTTCAATGTTGTACGGTATGAGTTGCGCAACGTTCGTAACAGACTCCATACTTCATGGGCTGACGAACAAGGGATTGTATATCCACACAGTAACAAATATTCATACGCAGTCAGGATGGTTCGATTACGTATCGAAGGGGTCGCTGAATGATGCAGGTTACGCCGCGCTTCAGAAGGGTGATTACCTTTACCATCAGAATGGCAATCACGTCAGGCTGGTTGTGGAGAATAACACGAGCGCAAGAACTATCACATACATTGACCAGACTCCGCCTTACGGAACAATAGACGGCTGTACAAATACGACGGATGTGTGGATTTCCTTCTCCACGTATGACGGTTCAGCAACATATACGGGCTGGGCAAAGCAGGTATGTATGCAGTGTAATGCGTGCAAGCGGAGTACTATGGGTACGCACATAGCAACAATTTCTTACTCAGATTTGCCTTTATACCCTGCGTATTACCCGATGTACGTGGATTACGGCGAGGACTCCATCCCAGATCTCCCGTGGGACGGCAGTACAGTATTGCTCAACAGAGGTGATTTCCCCATCAAAGTCTACACACTCGAAAATAAGACATACGATGTGTATTCTGACAAATATTTGAGGAACAAACTGACCTCTAACTGGACTGACGGCAGCGAGGAAGATTGGATTCTTGATGTGGGGAAAAACAGCGAGGGTGTTGATTATGCTTATATATCAATTCCACTCAATAACGGCAATCGGAAAAACGTTTATGTCAACTTGCGTGACATTTTCGTAAAAGGCTCACTTAACGAACCAACGCATGTTTACAAGGATTGCTGGGATTTTTACCGCAGGCGTGGAAGTGATTATGACAGCAGCTACGTTCTCATAGCTGATGATACTACTATTTTCCCTCTGACACGAGACAACGGCTGGGTTCAAGTTTGCTTCTGGGACTGGGGTGAAAACGGAGGTGCCAGAATTGCGTGGTTAACTGAACTCGAGTACGTTAGAATTACTACTACTCCGCCCACAATCACGACAACGAGCTTGGCTGATGCGTACATAGGTGAGTCATACTATGCGCAGGTTCAGGCCACAGGCACAACTCCTATAACTTACACCCTCAACAGCAGTGTACCATCGGCAAACGGCTTTGATGTTCAGGACTGGCTAGTTGGGCTATGCACAGACGGGATAATCAAAGGCACTCCCGGCTACGTCAGCGGTAATCCCACAAACAGGACTCCGCCCTACACCGTAGACTTCCCAATTACAGCCACAAACGCCGGAGGGTCAGCCTCAAAGACTCTCTCTGTTACTGTATACGCTCTGCCCTCCATCAGCTACACCTTCAAGAGCGGCAAAACAGGCGAGACATATTCTGACTACGTAATGGCCAGCGGCGGAAAATCATCCTACACGTGGACAAAGAACAGCGGCACATTCCCTCCCGGTCTGAGCATGAGTCCTTCAGGAAGTTATCTTTACCTCAAAGGCACTCCTACTAGTGCAGGGACATATACATTCTCGCTGAAGGTCAAGGACGCTAACGGCAAGACGGCGACAAAGTCATTCACGATTACGATAACTGCTCCCCCGTCAATCAGCACAACCAGCCTGAAGGACGGAACTGTCGGCACATCATACTCCGAGACCCTCAGCGCGTCAGGCACAACCCCAATCACTTGGAGCGCAACCGGGCTTCCTTCCGGGCTGTTGTGTTCCAGCGCGGGCAAAATCACGGGGACTCCGTCAGCGTCAGGGACATACACGGTAAGTCTGACTGCCACCAACACGGCCGGAAGTAAGACAAAGACACTCACCCTGACCATCAAGGAGAAGCCAGTATTGCCAACTGTTGATGTGTATCTTCCTGAATGCTACGCTGGTGAAGAATATAGCGGGTGGATAAGGGTTTCCGGCACAAGTCCAATAACCTGCTCGGTATCGGGGCTTCCTTCAGGCTTGTCGCGAAATTCCAGCACTGGCAACATAACAGGCAAGGTAACGAAAACATGGAGCTACACTGTGAGGGTTGAGGCCTCGAATTCCGCGGGGTCTGTCTCGAAGTCATACACACTGACAGTGAAGGCAAGGCCTGTCAAGCCGACAATCACTACAACGAGCCTCCCGGCGGGCAAGGTCGGCACGGCATACTCAGCTACACTCACAGCCTCCGGGACGGCTTCAATCACGTGGACGGCTACGGGATTGCCGGGCGGTCTGTCGTGTTCATCGGCGGGCGTGATTTCCGGGACACCTACAGAGTTCGGGACATTCAGCGTGAGCATAACGGCCAGCAATACGGCGGGGAATGTGTCAAAGGCTCTCAGCCTCACAGTATCTTCAGGCGGAAGCAGCATCGAGACTCCCGAATACGACGAAATGCCGGAGTTCAGAACTCAATCCCTCCTCCTCAGCGGGCAGATCGGCCTCAACTTCTACATGAGCCTCCCCGCGATTTCAGGCGTGGATTACTCCGACAGCAACTGCTACATGGCCTTCGATGTCAACGGCGACTCCAAGTCCAACGTCCCCCAGCCCTACGACCCTGAGTTCATGAACCAAAAGAAGACATACTACGGCTTCAGGTGCTACATCAACTCAATCCAGATGGCAGACCCCGTAACAGCCACATTCCATTACGGCGGCGGCATGACGGTAACGAAGACTTACTCCGCGAAATCCTACATCGATACCGTCTTGGGCATGGCCGGGTTCTCCGACGAGGTCAGGGCTCTCATGTCGGCCATTAAGGATTACGGCCACTACATGCAGGTCTTCCTGTCCCAGAGCAGGGGCTGGACA
>JAFSKV010000006.1 GCA_017448795.1 Synergistaceae bacterium
ATTATGAGTGTCATTCCGTCAACAGCGGCAACGATTCCAACATCGCCCGCCGTCATAGGCTCATCCGATTTTGCCCGCCAGATTTCCCCGTGACACTTCACTTGGCCGTCAGCAATAACTTCCGCCGTCAGCCCTATCATTCCCTGTTTTCCTGTTGAGACTTTGCGCCTTAGTCCCTTCACCACAACGTAGGCCATGACACCGAAGCATATTCCAAGAGCGATGGCGATTCCCGCGATGAATGACAGCGAGATTTCCAGAAGCTCACCCCCCGGCGCGCGGAACAGGAACACTCCTCCCAGGCACAAAACAGGCAACCCCAAGAGCGACAATACCCCAGAAGTCCCGGCGATAAGGTCAACAGCCATCAGGATAATTCCCGCGGCTATCAGCACGATTCCCGCCCAGTTGAACGGAAGCATCTTGAGGCCTATGGCACCAAGCAGCAGCATAACTCCTCCCGTTGTGCCGAGAATGAAGCCGCCCGGTGTGATGACCTCGAAGAATATCGCCATCATTCCGCCCGAAAGCAACAAGTATGCTATTTCCGGGCTTGATACGAACTGTATCACCTGCTCTGTGAATGACATTGCCGCGCGTGAAACTATGATTTCTTCATCGAGTGTGATTCTCATGGACTGAGAGCCGTTCTTTACCCTTCTTCCTGAGACTGCCTTAATGAGGGCGTTTATGTCTGGGGCTATGATGTCTATTACGCGCTCGCGGAGGGCTTCTGTTGCTGTGAGTGAAACGCTGTCTGTGATCATGGCTTCTGCTGTCTCGACGTTCCTGCCTCTGAGCTGGACTACGGAGCGCATTTGTGCCTTAAGGTCGTTCATGACTTTGGTATTCATGTCGCCTTCCGGGATGTTGTCGCCGCCTCCTGTAACCGGGTGAGCCGCGCCTATGTTTGTTCCTGGGGACATGGCCGCTATGTGTGCTGACTGTACGATGAACGCGCCTGCTGATGCCGCCCTTCCTCCTGGGGGGACCCAGACAGCTACGGGGACTTGTGATGACAGAATGGCCTGAACGATCCCGCGCATTGCCTCGACGAGTCCGCCTGGTGTATCGAGCTGGAATATGAGGAGTGAGTCGCCGCTGCGTTCGGACTGCCTTATTGTGTCGCGTACAAACTCTTCCATCTGGACTCCGACTGTTCCTGTGAGTTCTGCGAGGGTTACGGTGGATTTTGCTTGTGCCTGGAATGTTAATGTGAGTATGAGTGTGAGTGTGAGAAGATATTTTTTCATGAGCCTACAGCCTCCTGTATCTCGCGTAATCTCGTTTGGATTGAGCTCAGTTTGCCCTTTGCTGAATCCTCGCCGTTATCGATTGCCTTGTGATACCATTTTGCGGCCTCGACATAATTTTTCTCAACGCCCCAGCCGTTCTGGTAAAGCTCTCCAAGTTTGCACTGTGCTTTTGCGTGTCCTTGTTTGGCTGCTTTCTCGTACCATCTGAAGGCCTCCGCGTAATCCTGTGTAAACAGCTTCTTGCCGTGATAATATTCGTTGCCCAGAAAGTACTGTGCCTGAGCATAACCTTTATCTGCGGCCATTCTGTAGAGCCTGAATGCTTCGGCGTAATTCTGCTGGACTCCTCTGCCGTTGTAGTAAGCGTTGCCCAAGTTGTGAACAGCGTAAACATATCCTTTGTCAGCGGCTTTCCTGTACCATTTGACGGCCTCCTCATAATTTCCATCCTTGTAGTACTTGTTGCCTAGAATGTACTGTGATTTCGTGTCGCCTGAGTTTGCTTTCTTCAGGAGCTCGCGCATCTGTTTTTCACCCCTCAGATCGTCAAGCTCTTTTCTTTCTTTTTGGGTTAGCTCAGTGTTTGATTCCGGCTCGCCTTCTGTCAGCTCCTTGTACTTCTTGAAGAGAAACCGTAACAGCCTGGAACGTTTCAGTGCCGCGACAAGTAAAACCACGACGATAATCTCAGCCGCAAATTTCTTCAGTACATCGGCTATGACATCAATAATTTCGCTCATTGTGTCAGACTCTCCTTGTCTTGTGGAAAATTTGGATGCAAGTATCTCATGGAGAGCCCGGAATTTCCCCCGCAAAACTCTTCAATTCTTTACCTTTTTGCGCCGTAAGAACGCAAGAGGCTGATGATTTCTGTGTGATTATCTCGTTTTGCCCACATTAAAGCCGTTCTTTTTTTGTTGTCCCTGGCGTTGACATTCGCGCCGTTCTTCAGGAGAAGTTCTGCTGTTTCTGTGTTGCCGTGCCATGCCGCTCTCATTAAAGCTGTATGGCCGTAATTGTCTTTAGCATTGACATCCGCGCCGCTCTGCAGGAGAGCTCTCACTATGTCTGTGTATCCAAACCATGCCGCCATCACTAAAGCAGGACTGCCGTTGAAGTCTGTTCTTTTGAAATCCGCGCCGTGCCTCAGGAGAACTTTTACCTTCTCTGTGTTGCCGTCTTCCACTGCCCAGAATAAAGCCGTATAATTCTCATTTTTAGCGTTGGCGTTCGCGCCGTTCATTATGGCTTCCTCAACTTCTTGCGCGCTGCCTTTCCTGCACAGCTCGATAAAATCCGCGTCACTCATTGGCGGATGTTTGGTCGCGGCATTCTCTGCTTCCTTTGCTCCGTATCTGCGCAAAAGGCTGGCGGTTTCCGTGTAGCCGTTCGTTGTGGCGTAATGCAAAGCCGTAAAGCCGTCATTATTCTTAGCGTTGACATCTGCACTGTGTTCCAAGAGGAATTCTGTTATCTCCGTGTGTCCGCTGTATGCTGCCTTCATCAAAGCCGTCCATCCGTTGTTGTCCTTATCGTTAACATCCGCGCCGTTCTTCAGAAGCAGTTCTGCTGTTTCTGTGCGTTGTTTCGAGACAGCCCACATTAAAGCCGTCCCGCCTAAAAAATCCCTGGCGTTTACGTCCGCGCTGTGCTTCAGGAGCAATTCAGCAACTCCTGCGTGGCCTTCCTGCGCCGCCTGCATCAAAGCTGTCCAGCCTAATATGCCTTTGGCGTTGACATCTGCCCTGCTTCTTATGGCTTCATCAACTTTCGCTGCATCACCTGACACGCAAAGCTGAATAAATTCCGCGTCACTCATTGCCGGACTTTTGGGCGTTGGCCTGGTTGTCGTGGAGTCTGCCTTGCGCCTTTCCTCTTCTGCTTCCCTCAGCGCCTCTTCCTTGCGCCTCAGCTCCTCCTTCAGGCGTTCCTCTTCCCTGCGGTGAAGCTCAAGCTCCCTCTGGATTTCCGTCTGCGCCTCATCATTCTTCGGGAAAACGTAATCCGTGATCAGAGTCCTCAAGCCGGGAAAACAGTACAGGAAAACAGCAAGCAGCAAAGCGCCGATGATTTCCCCCGCAAACTTCTTCAGCCCCTCAAAGACTATCTCCCAGAATGTCAGCCTCTCCCTCTCCATCAGTCGCCCTTCTCCTTCCCCCTCCATAACGTCCTAACAGGTGTCCCGGTGAAGTCCTCAAGCTCCCGTATCTTGTTCTTCACGTGATTCTCAAAGCCCCCGTTCACAAGCTCAGGATTATTCACGAAGAATATGAACGTCGGCGGCTCACCCTCTGCCTGCGAACAGTAATACACCTTCAGGCTCCGTCCCTTCCTGTCAGACGGCAGACGGTCAAACGCTAATACGTCCCTCATGAGCCGGTTAAGCTGGTTCGTTGGAATGTGCTTCTTCCTGTTGTTGCTGACTGTTACGGCTGACTGTAGGATTTTCGCCACGCCACGCCCGCTTTTTGCCGACGCGAATATCACTGGCGCATAGCTCAGGAACGGCATCTCATCGCGTATCTTCCTCGTGATTTCGTCCGCCTTCTTGTCGCCGTTCATCAAGTCCCACTTGTTGACCACGAGAATTATCCCTTTGCCTTTCCCCGCGACATGCCCCGCAATCCTCTTGTCTTGATCCGTGCAAGGCTCCTGAGCGTCCATCATCAGCAGCGCAACATCAGCCCGGTCAACCGCCGCAAGCGTCCTCACGAATGAATAGTACTCAAGATCCCCGTCAAATTTCGCCCGCCGTCTCAGCCCTGCCGTGTCCACAATCCTGAATTTCTGCCCGTCAATCTCGGCTCGTGTGTCTACAGGGTCTCTCGTTGTCCCGGCTATAGGACTCACAAGCGAGTGCTCGGAGTTCGTGATTCTGTTGAGGAGGGATGACTTGCCTACGTTGGGTTTCCCGGCAATCACCAGCCTGATTTCACCGTCATCATCAGCATCATCATCCGCAACATCAACAGGCAGAACGTCAACAACCGCGTCAAGAAGCTCATACAGCCCACGCTTATGCACCGCGCTCACAGGAATCACTCGCTCAAATCCAAGACTGTATGCGTCATTGGCCGTGCCGTCATGCTTGGGGTCATCGAGCTTGTTCACGGCGACTATAACGGGCTTGTTCCCGCCCCGCCGGATGAAGTCAGCGATCTCCTCGTCAGACCCGGTGATGCCCGCCTTCCCGTCAACCAGAAATATCACAGCATCACATTCCCTCACAGCCGCCTCAACGTGAGACTTTATGCCCGCGCTGAAGTCCGAGTCCTCGCCGAAGATTCCCCCCGTGTCAACAACGTAGAAGCTCCGCCCCTCGTACTCGCATTCGCCGTAAAGTCTGTCTCGTGTTACGCCGGGGATGTCGTCAACTATTGCGTCCTTTGTCCCGGTGAGACGGTTGAAGAGGGAGGATTTTCCCGCGTTGGGACGGCCGATTATCGCCACAACCCCGGCCATGTCAGTGCCTCCCTGCTATGTAGTCAGCAAGCTCTGAGCCTTCGAGTCCCGCCGACATTCCCACAGCCAGCTTTATGCGCGCCTGATATGGTGAGAGCATTCCGCCGTTCATGAGTCCCATCTCCAGCAACTGAGACGCACTGCCCTCGTAATCTTCCGTCGCCTGAACGATGCCGTCAGGGTATCTTGACGTGAGGACTATGGGTGTGTTTGACTTCATGATTTTGCGGAGTATAGGCACCCACGACGAAGGCACATCACCATCACCAAGCCCGGAAATCACGAGGCCGTCGAGTTCCTCATAGCGCTTGTCCAGCAGCGCACGCAACAGCACATCACTATCACCGAGCGAGGCAGTAATCACCGGGATATTCCGCGCAAGAGGCTTCTGCATGGTCTGGACGTAACGATGACGCGGGTATCTCAGCGATATATAGTCCCCGGAAGGCTGGATGAACACTCCCAACGGCGACTCTGGGGACGCAAGCATTCCGGCCCGGTTGAAGTTGGAGATTCTCAGAACGTCAGCGGGGGCATATATAGCATCCTGAATGCAGATTAACGCGCCCTTCCCCGTGCATGACCCGGACAACGCCGCACGCACTGACTGACGGAGGCGGGTTCCTGTCTCACTGCCTGAGCTTCCGGCGTTGAAGATTGACCCGGTGAAGATTAACGGGGGGTTGAGATTCCAGACCAAGTCTGCGAAATATGACAGCTCCGCAAGCAATGGTATTCCGCACGCTACTACGACTCCCCTTGCTCCCTCATCATGGACGTAGCTTGTTACCATGCTGATGAGTTCCCCGCACATTCTGAGGGTGTAATTGCTCACAGGCTGGAAGCTCCATTTCTGGAACACAACATGAGGCCTCAAATCTTCCGGCAACAACGCGTACAATTCCTCGTCCGTAAGCTCCGCGCCGTCCTGACGCTGTACGAGTCTTCCGCCCGCAAGCAGCACTACTATCTTGTCTCTGTTCTCCAATTTTGATTGCACCTCCGAAATAATAAATCCCTCCCGATTGTGTCAGGAGGGGCGAATTTCCTTCCTAGTAGCCTAAATCCTCGCCGACAACTATCACGTGATACTGCCTTCCCTTCACGGCTTCCTCAAGGATAAGCACAGCCCGGCACATTGAGTCGTCGTCTCCTGCCGACGAACAGTTCACGCAATGCCCGGCCTTCACACAGGCTGTCTCGACATTCTGGCGGATAGCGTTGGGGATTGTGGCTGACTTTGCGCGCTTTATGCCGTCCTCAAGGTCAAAGGCCAGCTTGTTGATGCCGACCACGAACAGCACGAGTCCATTCCCCCAAGCCATGCCAGCGACTCTGTTGCCCGTCCCGTCAATGTTGATGATGCGTCCGTCGCGTGTTACTGCGTTCGCGCTCGTCAGGAATACGTCGGCGGTGTTCTCGCGGAAACGTGCCTCCCTGCGTTCAGCGTTCGACATTTTCCCCCAGTGCTGGAAGACCGTGTTGCCCCTGGCCTGCAGCGCGTCCAATGCCCCGATGTCCCGGACTGTGATTGTGCCGGGGATTCCGACGGTGGCATCTGCCGGGATTATCTCCATCACACGGGCTAATGCCTGCCCGCTTGTTGGGACGTATTCAGCCCCGAAGCCCCTGCGTTTGAGTGCCTTCACTAGGTCGCTGCCGATGATTTCGTTTGCGCGTGTTACGTTTTCGTGAACCATGTTTTACCCTCCTGTGTTATTTGGCTTCCTGCAAAAAATATGTCTCCATATCAAGAGCGGGACTCCTTCCGAATATTCGTCTTGCCTCGTCTAGGATGTGCATACTGTCAGTGTACCAGCCTTTCATTCTGTAGCTTGCTGACAGCCCGATATACGGCCGGAAATCGCGGGGATTGAGCTTCATTGCGCGGGAAAAATATTCTAGTGCCCTGCTGTACATCCCTATATTGTAGGCGTGGTTGGCCTCGTTCAGACAGTCATCAAACGTAAGCGGCTTCTCATTGATGATGAGGCTGAAAGGTTTTTGCGGAATCTCAGGCTGAGGCGGGGCGGGGTCTTCCTGGACTTGGGGAGGCGGTGTATCTTCCGGCTTGTCGTGGGAAGTCAGGCGTATATATTCGTCATGGGCGGCTTTTGCTGTCTGGACATGTCCGGCTTTCCGTGAAGCGTCAGAGAGTCCCGCGAGAATTTCCGCGTCATTGGGGTAACGGCGGTAAGCCCTCCTGTAGATTTCTGCGGCTTCCCCGAACTTCCCATCCTGAGCGAGAGATGATGCCCTCGACTTCATGCCGTCAGGTGTCTCACGTCCCACAAACCACAAGGCAAGGCAGGCGAATCCCAGTGCCATTATGAGAGTCCCGCATAGTATCACGGCCATCTGCCTGAACGGGCTGGAAAGATCTGTATCCTGCTCCGCCTGGGCTCGTTCTTCCGCACGTTCCTTCCTGTGCCTGAGCGTGTTGTGAAGCCTCTCGGTGAAGTTGCGCCCGTGAATCTGAACATAAGCCGCTCCCTGTAAGCTGTCAGTAGGCTCATAATCCGGGTCAGGGTCATCATCGTTGATGTGAGTCCACAATTCCGGCGGAGGCTCGTCAAGACTCAGGGTGAAGCCCGTTGCGCGTTCCTGCCACTCGTGGTCTTGCGGGACTGGGGCGGAGTCTTCTTCTGGTTCTGGGGAAGGCATGTATTCTTCTGGTATATATGCGTCAGGAGCGGGGGGAATCTCTGCGGCCTCTTCAGGTTCCGGCACATAGGGCTGAATTTCTCCGCGTGATTCTGCGGGTGAAAGCGCGTCTTCTTCCCCGTCGGCTTCAAGGGGGCTGTCAGAAATCCCGGCTGTAAGCTCCTCACTTTCCGGCTGATTTTCGGGGAATAAGGGCGGGACTTCATCATGAGAGTCCGGCGCGTCTTGGTCAGGTTCATCGGGGCTTTCAGGAATCAGAGCTGACAACTCCGCTGTGTCTTGTGTGTTTTCCGGGGTATAAGGCGGGGTTTCATCCTGCGCATCTGGGGCGGTCTGTTCAGTTTCTTCCGGTGGCTCCGGGTTGACGGCCTCGTTTGGGTGCAGTGAAATGCTGTCTGCCTTCTCTGTTTCTTCGGGGGAAATATCCTCCTGCTGTTCAGGGATCAGCGGGGCTACAAGGAGACCTGCATTCTGTGAATTTCTCTGTGAGTTAAGCCAGCCAAATAAATCCTGCTCCATAATAGCCAGTCAGTTTAGCAACAATTCGGAAAGTTAGCAATGTTGCAGGCCGGGCGGCATGCTATCATTATGCGCGAAAATTTCCACACAATGAAAGGCAGCAGATACATATCATGTCAGACATGAAACTTGATACCGAACGTTTCGGTGAAGTCTCATACACTCAGGAGGAAATATTGTTTTTCCCCCGCGGAATTCCTGCGTTCGAGAACAATCACAGCTGGATGCTCATCGGCAATGACGACAACGCCATAAAGTGGCTGCAGTCCATCGATGACCCGTCGCTTGCACTCCCTGTAACTTCACCCGACGCAGTACAGCCCGACTACAACGCCAGAATCCCGGAGGATGAGCTCAAGCTCGTCGGCAGCGTCAACCCGGCAGACCTCGCGCTCCTCATCGTTGTATCAATCCCTGAAGCAGCCCCTTGGAACATGACCGCAAACCTGCGCGCCCCCATACTCATCAACCTGAAGTCTCACAGGGCCGTCCAGGTTATCGCGCTCAACGAGGAGTACCCGATAAGGCACGTTGTGTTCCCGGAGGATGTCCGCGAGAAGATGAAGGCCTCAGCGTACCAGAACGGAGGCGAGGAATAATGCTCGTCCTAAGCAGAAGGGTCAACGAAAGCATACAGATAGGCACGGACATTGAGATTATGGTGATAGACGTGCGCGGTGATGTGGTGAGATTGGGTATAACCGCCCCGCAGTCGACTCAGATTTGGCGCAAAGAACTGTGGGACGTTATCGTGAAGGAAAACATGACAGCTTCAGAAGCTCCCAAGTCAGCAGGAACACCAAGCCTCCCGCTGTCAGCATTCTCGAAACTCAGCAAGATTCCCACCGTGAAAGTGAGCAGCCAATCATGAAGAAAGCCGCAATAATTCTCGGCTCAGACTCAGATTTGCCCGTCGCCGAAAAATGCGTGTCAGTCCTCGGCCGTCTCAATATCCCCCGTGAAGTCCGCGTGATTTCCGCCCACAGAACCCCCGACGCTGCCCGACAGTTCGCAGAGAATGCCCGCAGTAACAACATAGGTGTGATTATCGCGATTGCCGGAAAATCTGCCGCCCTTGCCGGAGTCATTGCCGCACACACAAGAGTCCCGGTTATCGGAGTCCCTGTGAAGTCAGCAGACCTCGGAGGAATGGACGCGCTTCTGTCTACTGTGCAGATGCCGCCCGGTGTACCTGTTGCGTGCGTTGCTATTGACGGCGGGGCTAATGCTGGATGGCTCGCGGGGAGGATACTTGCGCTTGAGGATGAAGGGTTGTCGGCACGTCTTGAGGATGAGGCCGCGAAAATGTCGGAAGGCGTGGTGAAGAAGGATGACGAAATCAGAGCGAGATTCAGCCAGCAGTAGCTACAGGAACTCAGGCGTTGACGTTCAGGCCGGGTATGACGCTGTGAGATTGATGCGTGAACACGTGGCACGGACAATCACGCCCGGTGTAATCGGCGGTCTTGGCGGCTTCGGGGGAATGTTCGAGCTTCCTGCGGGGATGAGGCGGCCTGTTCTCGTCTCAGGGACTGACGGCGTGGGAACTAAGCTCAAGATTGCGTTCACGATGAATGTTCATGACACTGTGGGGATTGACTGCGTGGCCATGTGCGCGAACGATGTACTTTGCTGCGGGGCAACTCCCCTGTTCTTCTTGGACTATGTGGCTGTCGGCAAGAATGTTCCTGAACGTGTGGCCGGAATCGTGTCGGGCGTTGCTGAAGGCTGCGTTCGGGCCGGGTGCGCATTGATCGGCGGTGAGACAGCGGAGATGCCGGGCTTCTACCCTGAGAATGAGTACGACATTGCGGGGTTCTGCGTGGGAGCTGTTGAGCGTGATGAGATTCTTGACCCCGTGAACGTGAAGGCTGGTGATATTGTGATCGCGCTGCCGTCATCGGGGGTACACTCAAACGGTTTCTCGCTGGTGAGGAAAGTTTTTGTCGGCCATGACATGAAGGAGTATGTCCCGGAGCTTGGGCGGACGTTAGGCGAGGAATTATTGACACCGACCCGGATTTACGTGAAGGAAGTCCTGCCGATAATCTCACGCGTGAAATCTATTGCCCATATTACAGGCGGAGGCTTCTGGGAGAACATACCCCGCGCATTACCCGGAGGACTGGCCGCAAAAATCGACCTGTCAGCAATAAGAGTCCCCCCAATATTCGACCTCATCATGAGAACCGGGAATATCCCACTTGAGGAAATGTACCACGTCTTCAACATGGGCGCGGGAATGATGCTGATTGTCGGGCGTGATGAGGCTGATTACGTTGCAGGGGCTGTTGACGGGGCATGTGTCGCGGGCGAGATTGTTGAAGGTGAAGGAGGATTGTTACTGTGCTGAAGATAGCTGTGCTTGTGTCTGGAGGAGGAACGAACCTTCAGGCACTCATTGACGCTCAGAATAACGGTGTCTTGTCGTCCGGGAAAATTGCTCAGGTAATCTCAAGCCGTGAGGATGCTTACGCCCTGAAACGCGCTGACATGGCCGGGATTCCGTCATCAGTCGCAAAAACTGAGGGCGAAATCTTGTCCCTAGTCTCAGAAATTCGGCCTGACGTTATCGTTCTTGCGGGCTACATGAAGATATTGACGGCGGAATTTATCGCTGACGTTGGCGTGCCAATCGTGAACGTTCACCCATCACTCATTCCGTCATTCTGCGGCAAGGGATTTTACGGCCTGAAGGTTCACGAGGCTGTGCTGAAATCTGGCGTGAAGGTTACGGGGGCTACTGTGCATTACGTGAACGAGGTCCCCGACGGAGGCGAGATCATCGCGCAGAAGGCCGTTGATGTCCTCCCCAATGATACGCCGGAGACTCTACAGCGCAGGGTCATGGAGTGCTGTGAATGGGTGATATTGCCCCGGGCGGTTGAGGCTGTGTGCAGGAAGATTGCCCCGAAAATTCTCCCCAAGCCCCAGAAGTACGCGGGCCGGGGAATCATCACGGGAATGAATCCGTCGGGCGGAAAAGTCCTCGCATACTTCATCATGGGCAGGAGCGTCTCAAGCAAGGCACGGAGATTTGAGCGTTCAGGGGACGACCTTATCATCAAGCTGACGAGAGATGACAAGAATTTTGACCCGTCATTGATACTCTACTCGCCGCTGAGAGTCCTTGACGATAACATCATCATCACCAACGGCGACCAGACAGACACGGTTTATGACGCGGTGAAGGCGGGGGGCACGTTCGAGGACGCATTGAGGACGCGGGAATATGAGCCAGACGCTCCGCACTACACTCCGAGAATCAGCGCGGTAATGACACCTTCAGGCCACAAGCAGAGCATCCTGAAGAGAGCCGGGCGTTACTTCTTCGAGTATGACTACACGCCGGGAAAAGGAAGGCTCATCCACACGTACGATCACGATGTCATGGCCGGGGGAATATTGCCGTCATTCGAGGGCGAGCCGCGTGAAGTGAATATCCCGGATGACATGGAGAGTTTCGCGGACTCATTGTGGCGCGAGCTTGGGGAGGATTACAGGGTCGCAATGTACGTGAGGTACTACGACGGTGAAGGCTACACGGATAAGCTCTACAACACACAGGAGGCATGAACGATGAACGAATACGCGCTGAAATACGGCACCAATCCCAACCAGACACCCGCAAGAATCTTCATGAGGGACGATTCACCCCTGCCCCTCGAAATCCTCAACGGAAGGCCCGGCTACATCAACTTCCTTGACGCTCTGAACTCGTGGCAGCTGGTACGTGAGCTGAAAGCAGCCCTCAATCTCCCGGCGGCGGCATCCTTCAAGCACGTCAGCCCGGCAGGAGCGGCGTTAGGACTCCCCCTCACTGACACGGAGCGCAAGGTGTTCTTTGTCGACTCGAGTCTCAGCGTCAACGACTCGCCACTTGCCTGCGCATATGCCCGCGCAAGAGGAACTGACCGCCTGTCTTCTTTCGGTGACTGGATAGCCCTCAGTGATACCTGCGACGAAATCACGGCCATGTTCATCAAGCATGAGGTCTCGGACGGAATCATTGCTCCCGGCTACACTCCCGGAGCCCTCGAAATCCTCAAGTCCAAGCGCAAGGGAGGCTACGCTGTCGTGAGGATTGACCCGGATTATGAGCCTGAGTCAACCGAGACACGCGACATTTTCGGGATAACGTTCGAGCAGGGACGTAACACAGCCCCCGTTATTGACCCGGCGAAATTCGACTCCCCCGTAACAGTCAGCAGAGACATTCCCCCGT
Organism: Synergistaceae bacterium; assembly: GCA_017448795.1. GTDB lineage: Bacteria > Synergistota > Synergistia > Synergistales > Aminobacteriaceae > JAFUXM01. The sequence continues at coordinate 12,127 of JAFSKV010000006.1, forward strand.
CAGCAAGAAGAGACCTGACACTCGCATTAATCACGCTGAAATACACGCAGTCAAACTCGGTTTGCGTAACGAAGGACGGCCAGACTTTGGGAGTCGGAGCAGGCCAGCAGTCGAGGCTTCATTGCGTGAAGCTTGCGTGCGACAAGGCGGACTTGAGGCTTCTGCGTGAACATCCGAAGGTGCTTGAGCTTGAGTTCCGGGACGACTTGGGCAAGCCTGAGCGCGACAACGCAATATCATCGATGCTTGCGGGGGATTTCCTGAGCGCGGACGAAAAGAGGGCGTTCATCTCACAGAATGCGGGCGCAAGTCTTGGGAGTGATGCGTTTTTCCCGTTCCCTGACAGCATAGAGAGGGCGGGGCATAGCGGCGTTAAGTTCGTTGCACAGCCGGGCGGGTCGATACGTGATGACTTGGTGGTGAAGGCGTGTGATGACGCGGGTATGGCTATGGTGATGACGGGCAGGAGACTGTTCCACCATTAGGCGGGGGCAACAGCTGTGTCAATTCTCGCTGAAGTGTTCGTGAAGTATTGGGAGGAAGTTATCGTAGCGGTTCTGCTGACTGCTACGCTTCCTTTCATCAGGGGATATGTGAGGAGGCAGAGGGCTAAAGTGTTAGGCTTCTTGAGGGAGAAGGAACGCTTGAAGGAGGCTTTGCTTGATGAGGAGGAAAAACGCAGGAGGACTGAGGAGCTTTTAGAGCAGGAACGAAAAGCGCGTGAGGAAGCAGAGCGCAAACTTGAGACTGAGGTTGAGAAAAAGAAGAAAGCTCAAAGTGAGGTTGACAGTATGCGTGTAACTTTTAAACAGGAACGCGCAGTGCGTGAAAATTTAGAGTGCAAACTTGAAGTTGCAACAAAAGAGAAGCTCAAACATCAGGCCAATATACTCGAAGCATGGCAGGCAGCATATAAATTCCGGGCATTGTTGGCGCAGGAACAGAAGGCGCATGAAGAGACAAAACGCAAGCTTCAAGCCGAGACTGAGGCAAGACGCAAGGCACAACAGGAGGCCGGGAGTCTCCGGGCAACATTGGCGCAGGAACGCAAGGCGCGTGAGGAGTTAGAGCGCAATTTTGGAGCAGGTACAAATGGTAACGAAGTTGAAAAGCTACTTGCTACACTCCAAAAGCCAGAAGAATCAGATTCGCTAATCAGCGGTCTTGCTAAGGTAGCAGCCTTACCAATAACCAGTAAAGCAAGTGCGTTATTAGGATGGTTAAACAAAAAAGGGTAAAACTAAACACCTAGAAATTACGTAAGAAGGGAAATAACACCATGAACATACTCATAATCGGCGGAGGCGGACGCGAACACGTAATCACCAAATACATCGCCCGCAATCCCAAAGTCAGCAAGATCTACGCCCTTCCCGGAAACGGCGGAATCTCAACCCTAGCCGAGTGCTTCCCAGTTTCAGCAGAGGACATCGGCGGCATCGTCTCATTCGCAAAATCCCACGCAATAGACTTCGCAGTCGTCGCCCCTGATGACCCCCTCGCTATGGGTGCTGTTGACCGTCTCGAGGAAATCGGCGTAAAGTGCTTCGGCCCAACGCAGAAAGCCGCTCAAATCGAAAGCAGCAAGGTCTTCGCGAAGTCCCTCATGTCGAAATACGGAATCCCCACAGCCCGCTACGAGGTCTTCACCGACATCGACAAAGCACTATCTCACGCCGCACTCTCAGACTGCCCAATCGTCATTAAGGCTGACGGTCTCGCAAAAGGAAAGGGCGTTACGGTCGCTGAGAACTTCCAGCAGGCAAGGGACGCAATAATGTCGTGCATGAAGGATAAATCTTTCGGCGCAAGCGGCGAGCGCATCATCATCGAGGAATGCCTCACTGGCCCGGAAGTTACTGTGCTTGCTTTCACGGACGGAAAGACGGTCGTCCCCATGATGTCATCAATGGATCACAAACGCGCCTATGACGGCAACAAAGGCCCTAACACTGGCGGAATGGGAGTCATCGCCCCCAACCCGTACTACACTCCCGAAATTGCCGCCTACTGCATGACTCATATCTTCCTCCCCACAATCTCGGCCATGAATCAGGAGGGACGAACCTTCAAGGGCTGCCTGTATTTCGGGCTTATGCTGACGGATGACGGCCCCAAGGTCATCGAGTACAACTGCCGCTTCGGAGACCCGGAGGCTGAGGCTGTCCTGCCGTTGATGGAGACTGACCTTCTCGACGTGATGATGGCTGTGCGTGATGAGAGGCTCGCTGAAGTTCCGGTGAAGTTCCGTGATGGCGCGTCATGCTGTGTTGTCTGCGCGTCGGCTGGCTACCCGGCAAAATATCTCACTGGTTACACGATTGATTTCGGGGATGCTGAGGACATGGCCGGAGTCGAAATCTTCCACGCCGGCACGAAACTTGAGGCCGGGAATGTCGTAACGTCAGGCGGAAGAGTCCTCGCGGTCAATGCTGTTGCTGACAATTTGGAGTCGGCGCGGGCTTTAGCGTATGAGGCTGTCGGGAAAATCTCGTTTGAGGGTATGCGTTACAGGTCGGACATCGGAGCATTGTGATTATTTTGGGGACGGCACAGAGTCCCCCTCATTCTGTGCTGTCTCTTTGCCGTCACAAATTCTGCGCAGAGTACCAAGAATCATAACCGCCACAACTATCAGCCCTGCCTCATAAAGTGTAGTCCCTAAATTGCCGCTCATGCTGTAGCCCGTAACATGAAGAAGTATCCTTCTGGCAATACGCCCCTTGATGAATACCCCGTAATTACAGTACAGGCACATTCCGAGCCATAATGCGCGCCTGACTGTCCACTTCACTCTCATCATGATGTACGCGCAAACAACAGCCGGCAAAAGAAGAACGTAATTATCCCCGAAAATCTCCCGCTGCCTCCTGCTCCTGTTGCCGCAAACTCCCTGAGAAGCTCAACCATTCCCGTACCAGTCAGAACAGAAGCAACGAGCCACGCCGATATGTCAATCACAGCCGCGACTATAAGCCGAAATAGAACACGTTTCCCAGAACAGTGCCCCAAGGCACAGCGTTCCAAGTTGCGGGAATTATGCCTATGTCCTTTACCGCATCCGGAATATTCCCAGCGCCGATATAAGGGTAATGGTCAACACCCCTCAGCACATAGGCGCAGCTTCTCCACTGGCCGGGAAAATCTGTCCAGCCCCATCCCTGCACTAAAGGGAAAAAGCAGCTCAATGACACGCCGACAAAAGCAATAATTCCCGCCGCAAAAGCAAAATCACGTTCATCTTTGTTCATCGTTATGCTTCCTCAAATTTTTTTGACAAACTCCTTCACGTCCATGTAGTCAATCCCTGTTCCTTCCGCGCACAATCCATCCCTGCCGTAACGGTCGCCAACGTAAAGAATTTCTACCCTATCAAACCCGAGCGAGTCTATAACTCTTGCTATCCCGGAAGAGTCAGGCTTCATGCACTCAATAAAGCCGTCTCCGCTCCAGAATGAATAATCGGGCGTGAAACTCAGTGCATCAAGTTTTTCTTTGACGGGGTAATCTGAGTATATGATGACAGTTTTCCCGGAAGCCTGAAGTTTCCTCATGGCCTCAAGAAATAATGCAGGATGAGACGGAGCAGCATATACATTCTCACTGGCAGCTGGTGATAAAGCGTCCCGTCAAGGTCGAAAATATACGCGTTGTACATCACAGCCTGACAAGCCCGCTTTCCGCGAAAACGCCAAGAGAGGGAATATCCGCGCTCATGAGCAGGACGAACAGGAGGACAAGCAGCCAGACATAGAGCATCAGGCCCTGTTCGTGCCAGAGCTTTTCGGGCTTCTGGACGGCTGAGTCATCCTTGAACGACATCATGAAGTAGTAGCAGAACAGCTATCATCCTGTACTCGGCGTAACGCTTTATCCCCATCAGGAACGCCCCGCCCATCCAGTAGCCGGCAATGAGGCTCAAAGGAGGCAATGTATCACCTGAGACCATGACCCAGCCGGCAACAAGACGTATAGCGTTGTTGACCGACTCGCTTATGACATCAAGGACAGGTATATCCTTCGTCCTGAGAGGCTCGACGTTGTACGCAATCCCCATGACCCATAGCCACAGAACCGCCGCAAAGAACGGAGCATTGACACAGAGTCCGGCGGCAAGACCTGCAAGAGCGAGGATAATCCACATCAGCCATATAATTTTGGGATTCACTTCATGAGACACGAGGCTTCTGTTTTTCTTCAGGAGTGAAACACATATACAACTTGGAATGATGAAGAACTGCTTTATCAATCGGAGCTGTACAAAAATTGATGTCCATTGTATTTTATGCGGGTAAACGAGATTATAACATATGCAGGTGATACAAAATTGGACTGGCAGATCTCACAGCTATTCATCATTTGCCCCCTAATCTTCATCGGCGGAGTCATTGACGCAATCGGCGGAGGCGGAGGACTCATAACCCTTCCTGCCTTCATGATTTCGGGCTTCCCCGTCCACTTCGCTATCGGCACAAACAAAGTCAGCTCCGCAATGGGAACATCAATAGCCTTCACCAAGTTTATGCGAGACGGCTACATGCCCCTGAAACTCTCAGCATTAGGCGCGGTGTGTGCAATTCTCGGCTCATCATTGGGCGCGAGGACAGCCCTCCTCATCAGTGATTATGCCTTCAAGATTCTCATGCTCGCAATCCTCCCGGTAACAGCTTGGTACGTCTTCAGGAGTCAGGATTTGTTGCGCGAGGAACGGGGGACTGATGACGCTATCACACGGCGGACATACATTGTGTGCGTACTCGTAGCGTTCTTCTTGGGATTCTACGACGGCTTCTACGGTCCGGGGGCTGGGACGTTCATGCTCCTCCTCATGGCCGGGGCGGCAAGATTGAGCGTCCAGAAGGCCAACGGCGTAACGAAGGCGATAAATTTCGCGACCAACCTCGCGGCTATCGTCGTGTATTTCGTGAACGGAAAAGTCATCCTTCCTGTCGGGATTGCGGCGGGGTGCTTCAGCATCGCGGGGAACTACATCGGTGCGCGTTTCTTCGAGAAGGGCGGGGCTAAAGCTGTCAGGCCTGTGATTCTCATTGTGCTATCATTGTTCTTTGTCAGGGTAATTTATGACCTGCTATCTTAGATTGGGAGGATTGATTCATCCATGCTCGCAACAAAATTCACGCGCAAGGCAAGCCTCATACTGTCAGCAGTTCTCGTTCTGGCAATGGCGCTGGCTGCCTCAGCCCATCCCGGCAAGCTCGACAAGAACGGCGGACATTACGACAAGGAGACAGGCGAGTACCATTACCACAAAGGCCCGAACGCCCTCGAATCCCTGGAGCTCAGGCGCAACACGGTGTACAAGGCAAAGGTTGAGCGTGTTGTTGACGGGGACACAATGATAGTCTCGTTCCTGTTCGACGACGGAAGCAAGTACCTCAAGGAGCGCGTGAGATTTCTCGGTGTCGACACGCCGGAGACCGTCCACCCCACAAAGCCCGTCCAGTATTACGGCAAAGAGGCCAGCAACTTCACCAAGAAGAACCTCGACGGCAAAACCGTGTGGCTTCAGACGGACGTGGGAGTGAAGGACAGGTACGACAGGATGCTTGCCTATGTGTGGCTGAAGGAGCCGACGAAGGATGAACTCGACGACGAGGCCGCAATCCGCAAGCACATGTTCAACGCTATATTGCTCTCAGGGGGATATGCCCAGCTCATGACGGTGCAGCCCAACTCACGCTATGCGAATATCTTTGTCCACATCCAGCGCGAGGCTAGGGAGCAGAAGAAGGGACTCTGGGGAAAAGACCCGGAGTAGGTACAGTGGGTAGTGGTCAGTGGGTAGTGGTCAGTGGTCAGTCAGGCTAATCACTAATCGCTAGCCACTAATCGCTAGCCTTGAAGTACCGCCACAGCATCCCCCGCCATTCCTCCGCGTAATCTATGTTGACCCGCTCAGACACACTCACGCGAAATTCCTTCCCCCCGTCAGCAATATACAGCTCATCCCCGCACAAGTCAGCCCCGTAATGCCCCCTCGTTATCCCCATCGCCCGGCACAATTTGCCCGGCCCGTTCGTCAGGTTACGAGTATCAGACATTCCCCGCCTCGCCATCATCAGCCCGACTCCTTCAAGCGGCTCAAGGGCGCGTATCAGGACGGCTTCAGGCTTGCCCGGAACGCTCGCGGTAACGTTGAAGCAGCAGTGCATCCCGTAAATCAGGTACACATACGCGAGCCCCCCTTCGTGGTACATGACCTCGGTCCGGGCTGTGCGTTTCCCGGCGTAACTGTGGGCGGCTTTGTCCTCCGGGCCCCGGTATGCCTCAGTCTCAACGATAATCCCGGACGTTCTGCCCTCGTTCGAGTCGTGGACAAGAACCTTGCCTATCAGCTCTCTTGCCACTGTGCAGGCATCACGGGCGTAAAACTGCCGTTCAAGTTTCATCATGGCCGATAGTATGTGCTAAGATAGGCGAAATTTCCAGGCAGGTGATTATTATGGTCAGGGTGAAATTCGCGGTGCGTTCCGAAACCGGCCTTGTCCGCGCCAACAATCAGGACAACTTCTTCTGCAACGGAATCTACATGACCC
>JAFSKV010000042.1 GCA_017448795.1 Synergistaceae bacterium
AGGCGCGCTTGAGGCCGTGAAGTCAGGCAAGTGCGATTTCTCCTACGCTATGGCACAGACTGAGGAACGCGCGAAATCCGTAATCTTTGCGTCAGTCCCCAACTCCGAGAACGACAACATGCTTGTCATCATGAAGCCAGCGACTCCAAATTCACCCGCGAAGCCCGCCGATGATGAGCCGTCATTCTGGGACGATATAGCGTCAAGTTTCAGGAAGACCTTTATCCGCGAAGACAGATGGAAGCTCTTTGCCGAGGGCATCATGAACACGATGGTTATCACGGTGTCTGCGATATTCTGCGGGATTCTGTTAGGGTTCACCGCGTTCATGTTCTGCCGGACAGGAAGCATTGTCGCCAACATCATCACGAAATTTTCCGTCTGGCTCATCAAGGGCACTCCGATTGTCGTCCTGCTTATGATTCTCTACTACATCATCTTCGGCCACGTCAACATAAGCGGAATCCTCGTGTCAATCATAGCGTTCACACTGACATTCGGGACATCGGTCTACAGGATGCTGACTTTTGGGACTGGGGCGGTCGACAAAGGACAGACTGAGGCGGCATACGCTCTCGGTTTCACGGACTTGCAGACTTTCTTCACGGTCATACTTCCGCAGGCGGCGCTGCACTTCATGCCCTCGCTGAAAGAGGAAGTTACCATGCTCATCAAGTCAACATCAGTCGTGGGCTACATAGCTGTGCAGGACCTGACCAAGATGGGCGACATTGTCAGGAGCAGAACGTACGAGGCATTCTTCCCGCTGATAGCAGTTGCGGCGATATACTTTGTCCTCGCGGGACTGCTCAACCTCGTAACATCAGCAGCAGAGAGACGGATTAACCCCACGAGAAGGAAGCCGGAGGATATTCTGCGCGGCATCAAGACGGAAGGAGACGTTGAGCATGATTAGGCTTGAGCATCTGAAGAAAGTTTACCCGAATGTTACGCCGTTTTCTGACGTGAACGCTGAAATCAACGCCGGCGATGTTATCTCTGTGATAGGGCCGTCTGGTACAGGCAAGTCAACCCTCCTGCGCTGCATCAACCTGCTTGAGCGTCCTGACGGGGGAAAAATCTTCTTTGAGGACGAGGAAATCACCAGCCCCAAGTGCAACGTCCACAAAGTCCGCCAGAAAATGGGAATGGTCTTCCAGCAGTTCAACCTTTTCGGGCATCTCACCGTCATAGAGAACATCATGCTGTCCCCCGTGAAGCTCAAGGGAGAGTCCCGGCAGTCAGCGTACGAAAACGGAATGAGGCTCCTGCGTCAGGTCGGCCTCCCGGACAAGTGTCTGAATTACCCCGACCAGTTATCCGGCGGCCAGAAGCAACGAATCGCAATCGCACGTACCCTCGCGATGAACCCCGATGTCATTCTTCTTGACGAGCCTACGAGCGCGTTAGACCCGACGATGGTCGGAGAAGTTCAGGCGGTAATACGGGGGCTTGCGCGTTCCGGGAAAACGATGATGATTGTTACCCACGAGATGAACTTTGCGCGGGCAATCTGCAACAGGGTGTTCTTCATGGACGACGGCGGCATCTACGAGGAAGGCACTCCTGATGAGATTTTCGGCAGCCCCAAGCGTGAGAGGACACGAAGATTCCTGCGCAAGCTGAAAGTCTTTGAGTTCACGGTGAGGGATAAGGTGTTCGATTTTCCCGGCACTGTCTCAGGGATTGACGCCTTCTGCCACAGGAACATGATTTCCTGGAAACTCAGCAACAGGCTTCAGCTCGTCTTCGAGGAACTCATCCTGCAAGTCCTCATCCCCTCGCCCGGAGTCAGGAACATTCACGCCGCAATCGAGTACTCGGAGGAAAGCGGGGAAGTCTGCTTTGACGTGAGGTATGACGGCCCGGCCATGAACCCGGAAGAGTCAGCCGACAAGCTGTCGTTCTCCATCATCAAGGCTGAAGCGTCAGAGATCCAGCACACGGCGGAAGAGTCAGAGGGCTTCACGAACAGGGTCAGGATACTCATTGCGGACAGCAGGCGGCCATGAAGGGAAGGCAAAAGCGTGAAGGTTCAGCACAACCTGCCGGGGTTCGAGGAATTTCACGGAGTCAGGTTTGACGTTTACGCAATCGATTCTGAGGGCAGGCAGTACGATATTGAGTTCCAGAACGATTCAGACGGCGCAGACCCTCACAGGGCAGACTTCAACGCCGCAATGATGACAGTCCGAACACTCAAGAAGGGCGAGAATTATTCTGTACTCTCAGAGCGTGAAAGGGTAGTAATCTTCATCACGAAGACTGACGTGCTCAAAGGCGGCAAACCGGTATACATGATCAAGCGCGTCATCAGGGAGTTGCAGAAAGATTTTGCGGACGGCGTGCTGATAGTCTACGTGAACACCTCACACAAGGACAGGGATTCAGCACTTGGGAAACTGATACACGACCTCAGAAGCAGGAACGTTGAGGCGTGGTATCATAACGAATTGCAGGCAAAAGCACAGGCAATCAAGAAGGAGGACAAAGGAATGGGAAAAGCAATCGACAAGCTGAAGGCGGATGTTAGGGAAGACGAGCGGGCCATAACGTACGAAAATGTTGCGCGGGACTTGCTCAGACTCGGACGCAATGCACTCGAAGACATCGCGAAGGTCTGTCACATGACACTCGAACAGGTACAGGCACTCGCGGACACAGTCAAAGCGTAACGATACACCATAACCACCCCACGAAGGCCGTACCCCCCAAAGTCCCCCCGGCCTTCCTCTTTTCGTGTACAATATCCCCATCCCATACACGAAAGGACGACTCACATTGCCACCCAAGAAGCACAACATCGACACCACAATTCACCCGGACTCCCAGCGTCCCAACAATCCGCCCGCAGGACTCCCAGAAGCCGACGCTCAGCCCGACTCACTTGTAACATACACTATCGACTCCCACGACTCACCCTCCCTTCAATGGGCAGGAAAGCCGCAAGCCTCAACCTTCACAGTCCCGGCAACCTCAATCCACAAGCACGAGACCATAATCCCCCGCCGAATCATCACACCCGCCCTCATCGACTCACGGCAAGGCTACCTCTTTCATGACGCATCGCCCGAAGAAATCCTCGAGGAAAAACTCCGCGCTGTTCAGGCATATTCCCACAATGACACGTGGCAGAACAGAATGATTGCCGGAGACTCACTCATCATCATGAACTCGCTGTTACGCAAGGAGAGCATGGCCGGGCAGGTTCAAACAGCGTACATTGATCCCCCTTACGGCATAAAGTACGGCAGCAACTTTCAGCCGTTCGTCGGGAAAAGGGACGTTAAGGACAGGAGCGACGACGATTTGACCGCAGAGCCGGAAATGATTCGCGCCTTCCGGGACACGTGGGAGCTGGGCGTTCACTCGTACCTGACGTACCTTCGGAGCAGGCTGTTTCTCGTGAGGGAGCTGCTCAGTGAGACAGGGAGCGTTTTCGTGCAGATAAGCGACGAGAATGTTCACCATGTCCGGGAGATATGCGATGAGATTTTCGGCCCGGAAAATTTCGTTACGATGATTAAGTTCCAGAAGGCAGGCAGTCGTTCAGCCAACATGATAGCAAGCAGGACTGATTATCTCGTGTGGTACGTTAAGGACATGGGGCAGGTGAAGTATCATCAGCTTTTCATAGAGAGGAAGCCCGGTACAGCCGCGTTTGATATGTATAACTATGTCGAGCTTGAGGACGGCACTACGAGGAAGGTTACGCCTGAAGAAATGAGAGATAAGACCTTCCTATCAGAGCACCGAATTGTTCGGTATACACCCTTATACTCGGATGGCACAAGGAGTAATTCTACTGATTTTGTGGAGTTCAACGGAGAAAAATTCCTGCCCCCCGCCGGAAAACACTGGAAGATTTCTGTTGACGGCATCATGAAGCTCATAGAAGCAGGGCGCGTTGAGAAGTCTGGGAAAACTCTGCGCTACAAACGCTACATGGGCGACTTACCGCTAACGCAACTCGACGACTATTGGGAAGACACAGGCGGGACTCCCGATATGCGCTACGTAGTCCAGACCTCCGAAAAAGTCATCTCCCGCTGCATCCTCATGACCTCAGACCCCGGCGACCTCGTCCTCGACATCACCTGCGGCTC
>JAFSKV010000043.1 GCA_017448795.1 Synergistaceae bacterium
AGTCGGAGTCGGAGTCGGAGTCGGCGAGTCGCTTACCACGAGCGTGAAGGTTCTGCTGTCTGACCCCCCTGCTGTTTCTCGCAGTAGCCGTAACGCTGTAACTTCCTGCCGCTGTAGGAGTCCCTGAGATTGTGCCGTTGCTGTGAGTCAGGCCGCCGGGGAGTCCTGTTACTGCCCACGTTATAGGAGTCGTACCGCTTGCTGTGAGGGTCTGTGAGTACTGGCTGCCGACTGTGCCGCTGGTGAGGCTAGTTGTGGTGATTGTGGGGGCTGTTGCGGACTGGATGGGATTGGCCTCGACGGAGAATATCTTTATGGGGGCGTTGGCTGACTTATGCCATTGAAACACAGGGTTGTCTTTGTAGTCATAGCCAAGAAGTGCCCAAAATTCAAGGCTGCCTCCGTCTGTCCAGTCTGAAGCCCTCGACAACGTATCACCTTCAGCAAACCAGCTCATACTAGCCAGAGTTGCAGGAACATTATCCATGAGCGAATTGTTCTTTGCCACCGCGGTATTGTAGTAGCCGTATTCCATTCCAGCTTTAGGTGAAAGTTTAACCATGACCGCGAAGTAATCACCCGGCTCAACATCTACCGGGCTGTTCAGCTCTATGGTATGGTATCCGGCGTATTCCAGCGTTCCAGATGCGACAGGGGTACTCTGTGGAAGTCCAGGATTTGCGGGCTTCTCTGAGCCGAACTTGTTCACGTACACCTCATAATCCGTGCTGGCGGCTCTGGTGTGGAACGAAACCGCGTTGAGCGACTCCCTGCGCTCTGCCCTGAAGATGTTTGCCGACCACTTGTGCGGTATAGCATCTATCGCCGTCGTGGTGTCGTGCGCGTAAGGCGGGCTTGACTTGCGATTGTCAGCTACGAATACTGCGCATTCGTATGTTTCCTGGGCGTATGAAATCCAGAAAAATCCGTCTTTCCCGTAGGTTGTGCCGTATGAGTTTTTTGCGAGCCATGCACCGTCGACGTTAGCTCCCTTGTCGTTAGAACTGCTCACAAATTTTGAACCCGAGTAACTGTCATCCCAGCCTACTAGAACAATGGCGTGATATCCGCCCTTATCTTCGGATACGCTGTTCCCCATATCAGGCATATAGTAGCTTTCTCCATCGGAGTTCAGATACTCATTAAAGATACGGAATGATATAGATACAGCTCCGTATTCCATTATGAGATGCTTGACGAGTTCACGGTTGTCCCCTATGTTGTCTCCGAGCTTGTACACTGCCTTGAGGCCGATGGGGTTGCTGTACTGATCAGGGTATTCATAGCGGAAATTCGATGCTACAAAAGACTCCAGATTACGGTTGACCATTTGATAGTCATATTCCATCACATCGTAACCGTTGACTCTTAGGCGCTTAAGGCTGTAAGGCGGATAAGGTGCTTCATCTTCCAAAGCAGTCCCCATCCTGGACAGAAAAGCTATAGACGTGTCAATGCCCCCGCCTTGTGTCAGGAAATCTTTATCATCGTAGTTCAGCGGTTTTGAGTAACCGGGCCTGGGATCCATATAGGTGAACCACGCCATATGAGCCTCTGAAAGGTTGGGCGGGTTGTCTCCGTAACCCTGAGCTATATAGCTGGCTTCAAGCGCACCCATCGCGGCAAAAGCCCAGCAAGTCCCGTACGGATTCTGATCGCCCACACGCAAGGTTATCCCCTTATCCTCACTTGGTACATAACGTATTGGCATGTACGCGTAGCTCGCCTTGGGAAGATCTTTGCCGGAATATGCCACAGGGCTGGGAATATACCCGTAAAACGTCTCTCCCGAATGGTCAGCCGACAGCCACCGCAAATACTCCTCAGAATACGGCGCAACGTCAACCGACACAGGCTTCCACTCACAGATGAACCCGCCCGGATGACGATCCTGCCACCCCACTATGTCGCCGCTCTCTGTCATCTGGAGGTAAAGGCCTTCAGGGAAATCACGCCTCACATTCCGCACGACTCTATCGCCGATCTTGATGTCTATGCTCCTCGCGACAGTGTAGACCGTAAGCTCTTCCGTGAAGTCCCCGCCGTCAATCCATTTCCAGGCGTTACTTTCGTCCCTCATGCCTCCGAGCCAGTATCCTCCCAGCGCGTTGCCACCAGAAAACCGCACCTTCCTGATGAGTTCCCGGGCTACCTCCTTCTGCTCATCCGTGCTGATCACCGCGAGATCCCCGCCGAGCTCCAGGCAGTATTTCCTCGCGTTCTCCCAGCTCACAGCGTCATTGAACGCACGGTATACATGGCCGTTCAGCGAAAGCGACATGAACTCTGACATCTCTATGCTCACATCCATAGTTACGCCGCCCAGCCCCGTGTTGTAGGAGTAACGCACTATAACGGGCATTTCCCTGAACTGCGCTATGCCGCCGCTGTACACAGCCTCAACCGCCGAGCCGTCTTCCCCGAATGCCTTGATGCTTGAGGCTTCGATATTCCCCACGTTCCCGGATGACACATACCCGCTGAAATCGAGCTTGTAGGGATACTCGCTCCCGGACTGCCGTTCGATTTTCGCCACCCTCGTAACCTGGTCCGCTGAAACATGGCCTGAGAGAAGGTAGAAGTTGCCGCTGAGGTCAAGCTCAGTGATGTTGTTGCCTTGAAGCTCCAAGTACTGGAGGCCGCTGTTGTTCCTGAGATTTATACCCTTGATGTAATTGCTCGCACACCTGAGAGACACAAGAGAATAATTCCTGCTGACGTCAAGCCCCGAAAGCCTGTTGCCCGCACAGTCAAGCTCCGCAAGATTCATGAGCTGGCTCACATCGATTTCCTCAAGCTGGTTGTTGGCGCACCTGACAGACTTAAGCCCGGCGCATCCCTCAAGGTTTAGACTCTGAATCTTGTTGTCCGAGCATTCGAGGGTGGTCATTTTCCCGCACCTGCTCACGTCAAGCGAGACAAGAAGATTCACGCCGCAGTCAAGACTCAGAAGCTCAGAATTTCCGCTGAGGTCAAGCTCGCTGAACCTGTTTCCGTTGAGGTTTACTGTGCGTAGATTTGTGCAGCCAATAACATTAATACTCGTCAGCAAATTGTTGGGGCTGTGAATATGGTTGAGGGACGTACACCCGGAGGCGTTCAGCGATTCAAGGTAATTCATGTTGCTGTCAATGTTGGTCAGATAGGCATGATTGCTCACGTCAAGAGTCCTGAGATTATTTGCCCAGCATTCCAGCTTCTTGAGCTTCATGTTGCCGCTGAGGTCAAGCCTGTCCAGTGAGTTGACACTGCAATACAGCTCCTCCAGATTGGCGCAGCCAGTCAGGTCAAGCCCGGTGAGGGAATTTGTAGCGCAGTGCAGGTATACGAGTTCGCTTAATCCGCTGACCTTGAGGGAAGCCATCACGTCATTGTCCTTGCACATTACGTAACGCAACTTGGTGTTCCTGCTGAGGTCGAGCTCTATAATCTGGTTGCTGTGAACATCGAGCGACACAAGCTCTGTGAGGTACTCAATGCCTTTCGCAGAAGCAATCTTCAACATGCCTTCCGCGACATCTCCGGGACATATAAGCTCCCTTGCCCCTGCGATTTCCTCATCGCTTAGGAAACCGTCATTATCCTTGTCAAAACGATTGCCCACATAGAACCTGAACGCATAGTCCGGGAAGTTCGCCTCGCTGATTTGCACACCAGCCGAAGCCCACGTAACCATAACGCACACGAGCATTAATGCGCATAATATTTTCCGCATGATAGTTCCTCCTTGTTCATGCGCAGAAAAACTTCTGCCGTGCCTGCGAACGAATCACAGGCTGTACATTGCGCTTGCCTTCATGAACGTCATGGAGGGTGCTGGTTTTTGTTCTGGCTGGCTGGGCTGTGAGTATAAAGGGGGGAAGTTAGCCTATGATTTTGGAGACAATAAGATGCTTCTCGCTTCTCGCTTCTCCATTATCATTATTGAGGCCATATTGATTTTGTCAACCCCTCTTATACGGAATTATTGTGTGTGGAAGATATGGGGACATGATAGCAAAAAACGCTGATAATTTCCATAATCGCCCCGGTAATTTCATCCCGCAGTTTTTCCATTATAATAACGATATCCAACAGCATAACTTTTTCAGGAAAGGAGAATCGCAACCATGATGCACACATACACGTTTGAGCTTGACGACGCAGACATGAAGTTTGCTGAGGCCTACGCGGAAGAAACAGGCGAGTCCGTCGGTGAGATGGCCAAGAGCGCACTGCTCGAACACATCGAGGACATAATGGACCTGAGGGCGGCAAAAATCGCAAAGGCTGAGTATGAAGCAAACCCTGTGAGCTACTCAATGGATGAGGCGGCTGTTCTTCTGGAGATAGACAGATGAGATACTCCGCAGATTACTCACAGAAGGCTTTGAAGCAGCTCCGCAGACTGGACAAGCCTGTAAGGACACGCATACACAACTGGGTCATTGAGCACCTAGAAGGCTGTGAAAATCCCCGCTTGTTCGGCAAGGCACTTACGGGGAACTGGTCGGGCTATTGGCGTTACCGTGTCGGCGATTACAGGCTCATAGCGGAGATTCATGATGACAAGATTTTGATCCTCATTACGGAAGTCGGACACCGCAAGGACGTTTACGAGGATTAAGGAGGCTCAACCATGACTAACGAAATGTACGAAGCATACGGAAAAATTTTCGGCTCTGACACAGACACAGAGTCATTCTTCTCGCCGGGAAGGGTAAACCTGATCGGCGAACACACAGACCATGAAGGCGGCTACGTATTCCCCTGCGCAATAGGATTCGGGATTCACGCCCTCGCCCGGAAAAACTCATCCGGCAAACTCAGGCTCTACTCACTCAACTTTGACCGCGAATATGACTCACCCTTTGAGATCGAGTACAACGCCATCACAGACAAGCTCACCGCCCCGCGCTCATGGGTGAATTACCCTCTCGGTGTCGCAAAGATTCTCATGAAGCACGGCCGCAATCTCACATCAGGCCTCGATATTCTCTACAGCGGCAACCTACCGGACGGCGCAGGACTCTCATCGTCAGCAGCCCTTGAAGTCCTCACAGTCAGAATCTTCAGCGACCTATTAGGCCTCAATATCGACGGGGTGAAAGCGGCTCTGTATTCACAGGAAGCGGAGAATGATTTTGTCGGGATGCACTGCGGAATAATGGACCAGTTCGCCGTAAGCATGGGCAGAAAGAATCACGCAATCCTCCTCAACTGCTCAACCCTCGAATACTCATACGCCCCCGTTAAACTGGACAGCCACAAAATCATCATCACAAACTCACACGTGCCTCATTCCCTCGTAGGGAGCGAGTACAACCTACGCCGACAGCAATGTGAACAGGCATTAGCCGACATCAGGAAGGTGCGCGAAGTCTCCTGCCTCTGCGGCTTGTCCCCGAATGAGCTCGATGAAGTGTCTTACGCCGTCAAAGACCCCGTGAACCTGCGCCGGGCTCTTCATGCTGTCAGCGAGAACGCGAGGGCTAAACGTGCCGCCGAGTCCCTAAAGGCCGGGGATCTTGGTACGTTCGGGCGGCTCATGAATGCGTCTCACGTGTCATTGCGCGACAATTACGAGGTTACCGTCCAGGAGCTTGATGTTCTTGCGTCTCTTGCGTGGGAATTTCCCGGTGTCGTCGGCTCAAGGATGACGGGAGGAGGATTCGGGGGCTGTACTGTGAGCATCGTGGAGAATGACAGGGTGAAGACGTTTGTTGACCATGTCGGCGCGGAATATGAGCGTCTCACAGGAAGGAAGGCCAGCTTCTACGAGACCGAAATATCGGACGGTGCCGGGAAAATCGCGGGATGATTCAGGGTTTGTGTTGACAAGATAGCGGGGCGGGCATAAAATATCACACGTTTTCCGAAAAATGGGGCTGTAGCGCAGTTGGGAGCGCGCGACATTCGCATTGTCGAGGCCGGGAGTTCGAATCTCCTCAGCTCCATTCCCCGCAAAAACCACACCCGCAATCCCCCGCAAGACCTTTATCCCTGAGCCAAGTTTCCGCCGGATGATGTCCCGTCCCTATGAGTGATGCCGCCTGAAGGTGCAGACATTTCACGTTCACGCCCTCACAGGCTCTGATTCCCCCCACTCCACCGCGCATAACGTCACGGAATATACGCCCCCTGTAACGCCTCATAAACCAGTTCACCCTCATGCCCCCAAGCCGTAAACGTATCACCTGATGCATTAGGTTGTAGCGTCGCCATTCGTGAACCAGGCCATGACCAGCGATATATTCCTCCAGCTCATGAACTCCGCCCAAGCTCTCAATTTTCCCCGCAAGCCTCACCAAATACGGACACACAAGCCAAAAACTTGTAGGGAATGGCTTTCTTCCCCACGGCCCGCAAACTTGGACTCTCACATTGCCGAACCTGCATTTTATTTCCCGCGCAACAAAAACGGGAGACACCTTCCGGCATCCCCCGCAATATTTCCCATTCATCGCTAGTAATCCCTGCCGCTGTTCCTGCGCCTGACTCCCCCGCGCCCGGAACGTGCCGAGTTCCTCGTGTTAAGGTCAGTGATTTTTGCCTCGCTGGCCTTCAGGAATGAGGCCATCTTCTTCTCGAAACTGTCAGCCTCTTCCGGGTTAGCCTCGCGATATTCCGCCTGCATCTCGTGGAAATCCCTCATTCCCCGTGTCTCACGCGTTACGCTCCTGTAATCCTTCGGAGGACGGCCGTTCGTGTCTTGGGGAGGAGCAGGCCTTCTCGGCATTCTCTGCGGACGCTCCGGCGGACTCTGTGTCTGCTTGAGCGACAAATCTATTCTGCCCTTCTCGTCTATCTTGATGACTTTGGCCTGCACTTTGTCCTGAATCTTAAGCACAGTGTTTATGTCCTTCACGAATGAATACGACAGCTCCGATATGTGGATCATTCCCTTGCGGCCTGTCTTCGTGATTCTTACGAACGCTCCGTAAGGCATTATCTGCTCAACGGTGCAGTCTACGATTTCCCCTACTTCTACTCCGGCTGTTGTCTCCATGCTGTTAGCCCCGGCCATGTGAAACTCTTGCTCCCCTAAGTATAGATTTTGTTACTCCCAACGCCATTCAGGTTTTCCGCCAAGTCCCAGCCGCCTCACAAGGTACACATACTTTGCTTTGAGCTGACGGCTTCCGGCCTTGTACCAGACCAGCAATGTCCCGCGCTGTTTGTTCAACGCTAATTTTAACACGCCGCCTTCAACTATTGGCCCGTAACATGCGAGCAGCATTTCCCCCCGCAATGTCTCAGGCTTTTTCTTCATGAACTTGAGGACGTTCACGCGTTCCTGCGGGAGTGCCTGCACCTGCTTGAGGAGCGTCCATGTCTTGGGCTTCCCCGCGAGAACATGGCGGTGTGTCTTCACGTCTTCCTTCACGTAACGCTTGATGCGTATGTTGTGTGCTTTTGCTGACTTCCCGGAAAGTTTCACGCTCACTGCTGACGGCCTAAGTGTCTCGCTCATTGCCTCAAAGTCCGCAGGCCTCGACACAGTACACGAAATCTCAGGCTTTACCCTCACAGTCTCAACACGCTTCATCATGCTGACAGTTCCGGGCGGCTCAATGCTGAAGTCATCAATCCTGTAAACGTCAATCTTCCGTGAGACATGACGCGCAAGGAAATCACGCAGTCCCATTCTTACCCCCGCGACGCAAGGAAGCTGAGTGCCTTCTCCAGCCTCGCAAAAGGTTCAAGGATGTCCATAGTTGCCGCCGCCTCTGTCAGGATTGCCCCCGTCTGCTGGACTTCCTCCGGCCTTATCCCGCCGGGAAATTCCGCCCTGAACGGCGCGCCGTTGGTGTTGGCCTGAATCAGGAACACCCCAGGGTCTGCTGTCGTCTCAATATGCCCTGCCGCCTCAAGGGGGACATGCGGGGACTCCTCAAGCAGGACTGACTTCACCCGGCTCTTCTCACGCAGGGGGGCGAGAATGTCAGGGTCATTGCAGATCCAAAGCTGCGGGTCAGTCTCCACCGCGTCAAGAAGGCTCTCAAGTATGAGCTTCTCCTTCGCGTACTTCCCGAAAGACTCGCCGTAAAGTATCCGTGAAAGCTGGTCAGGCCTCAGCGGGTCAGTCCTCACAAAGTCGACAGGAAACCCCTTCGCGTCAGTAACAAGAGCCCCCCCGCGAATCTGCGTCTCCGTCCCGTCTATCATGATGTAGCCAAGCGCGTTGTTCGCCATGTTTATATCCCCTCCAGGTCAGTGCAGCATCATAGCCCCGTACAATGCCCGCACGGTGGCTTCATAGTCTTCATCGTACACTCCGATTATTATGTTGAGGTCGTCGCTTCCCTGCTCAATCATCCTCACCTTTATTCCCGCGTCGGCGATTGCGTCAAACATCTTCGCGAATATCCCCTTGACCGTCCCCATCCCCTTGCCTACTACCGTGATGAGGGACAAGTTCTTCTCGACGGTGATGTTCTCAGGTTTTATCGCGTCATTGAGGGCGGCCAGAATCTCAGCCCGCTTCAGGTCAAAGAGCGGGTTCTTCACGACGATGGAGAAGCGGTATATCCCCGACATGTAATGCTCGCAGGAGATGTTGCGCTCCGTGAATATGCCGAACACCTTCATTCCGATTCCAGTAAGGCGGTTGAGGCCGAATTTCTCTATGTGGATTATCCTGTAGTTGCGCTTCCCGGCGATGCAGGCGGCGACTCCGCGCTTTGAGTCCGCAGGGAGCTCCGATGTTACGATTGTGCCAGGGTCGCTCGTGTCGTTGATGTTGCGGACGCTTACGGGGATGCCTATATCCTGCATGAGCAGTATAACGTCCTCGTGGAATATGTTGATGCCCATGTACGTCAGCTGCTTGAGTTCCTCGTAGGTTATCTGCCTTATGACTTCCGGGTTCCCGACAATGCCGGGGTCCGCGCTGTAGATTTTGGTGGTCTCGCTCCATTTCTCGCACAGTGATGCTTTCACGGCACGGGCGACTATGGCGGCGGTGATGTCGGCCCCTCCCCTGGGGAACAGCTTTATCGTGCTTCCTCCTGATGACCCGTAGAAGCCCGGTATGACGGCGTGGTCTGTCTCGGCGAAAATCTTTTCTGCGGCGGCAAATGTCTTCTCACGGTCAAGAGTCCCGTCCTTCGCGAAAAATATGAAGTCTGCCGCGTCGATGAACTCCCAGCCGATATATTCCGCGAAAATCTTTGCCATGATATGCTCGCCCCTGCTGACGACATAATCATTACCGCGCCCGAAAAACAGGTTCTTCTTCAGGTTCATGATTTCAGCGTCAAGGTAGAAATTCACGCCTATACCCCGTATGAGGGTGCTGAATTTATCGCGGACATTGCTCATCATCTCGTCGAAATTCTCGCGGTTGGTGTAGCGGGCATTCATGATGAACAGCATATCGGTAACCTTCACGTCCTCGCGTGAGATTCCGCCCGGTGCTGAGACTATGACATACCGCCGGTTAGGGTCTGACATCAGGATGTCGGCTGTCTTCTGTATCATCTCAGGAGTCGAGAAAGCCGCGCTCCCGAACTTCGATACAATTACATCGCTCATAACAACTCACTTCCTACTATGTACGTGAATGGGAAATATGACAGCTGTAAATTATAACCGTCAGGCCAAAAAAATACCCCCATATTTCAGGGGGATTTGCCGTTATTGCTGCTGAATCATCGCGCTGTATAGAGCCTTTATTGAGGTCTCATAGTCTGAGTCGTCAACACCGATTATGATATTCAGCTCGTCCGACCCCTGGTCAATCATCCTTATGTTTACCCCGGCACCCGCAAGCGCACCGAAAACTTTTGCCGCCGTTCCTCTTGCGCTCACCATTCCCTCGCCGACCACAGCAATAGCCGCAAGGTTCTTCTCTATCGTGATGAAGTCGGGGGATAACTCGTTCTTGATTTCGCGGAGTATCTCCTCACGTTTTGAGTCGAAAGCCGAGCTGTTCACCACAACGCTTATCGTGTCGATTCCTGTCGGGCAATGCTCAAAGGGGACTCCGTTTCGTGCGAAAATGTAGAGCAGTCTTGCGCCGAACCCTGTCTCACCGTTCATCTGGGACTTCTCCACGCGGATTGACGTGAAGCCCTTGCGCCCGGCGATTCCTGTTACGGGGCTGCGCTTGATGTCAGCGGGAATTGAGGCGGCTATGAGCGTTCCGGGGTCGTCAGGGGAATTTGTGTTGCGTATGTTGATGGGGATTCCGGCCTTCCTCACGGGGAACACAGCATCCTCATGAAGCACGCTCGCCCCCATGTATGACAGCTCACGGAGCTCGGTGTAGGTGATGTGCGCTATCGTGCGGGGGCGGTCGACGATTCGCGGGTCAGCACTGAGCATCCCTGATACGTCGGTCCAGTTCTCGTAGATGTCGGACTGTGTGGCTCTTGCGACGATTGAGCCTGTTACGTCAGATCCTCCGCGTGAGAATGTCTTTATCACCCCGCGGGGCATTGAGCCGTAGAAGCCGGGTATAACCGCGTTGGGGATGTCCCGGAGCCTCGCGCTCATGGTCATGAATGTCTGCTCGCCGTCAAAGTTCCCGTTCTCGTCAAAGAAGATGACTTCAGCCGCGTCGACGAACTCCCAGCCCAGGAACTCAGCTATGATTTTGCTGTTGAGGTATTCTCCCCTGCTTGCGAGGTAATCTGCCGGGGGGTAGTAGCGTAACTCGTTCTCTATGGCCTCGATTTCCGCCCCAACGTCAAACTTGATTCCCAGCTCCGAGACTATTTCCGCGTAACGAGCCTTGATTTTCGCCAGCGTCCCGGAATACTCGTCGCCCTTCGCAAATTCGCTGTAGCAGCTGTAGAGCAAATCTGTAACCTTGATGTCCGCGCTGAATCTCTTACCCGGTGCTGAGGCTACGACATATCTTCTTTCAGGGTTGGACTTGATGATTTCCGCGACCTTCCGAATCTGTGATGCGTCAGCTAGTGATGTTCCGCCGAATTTTGCCGTGATTGTCCTGCTCATGCCGATTCTCCTGTAGTGTTGTGATGATGTTCCGCCGTCTCTTTTGCGCTTTTTGCCGTGATTGTCCTGCTCAATTTATATCTCCTGTCTTGTTGTAGTTGTATGCTGATGATGAGTGCATGGCCGCCGCCGTGATGATTGCTTCCGGGACGGGAAGGAACTTGTCCGAGTGCAACGGGTATCCGCAGCCCGCGCCGATGTGGTAGAAGCAGCCTGTCTTTGCGATGATGTAGCTTCCGAAATCCTCGCTGATGAACAAGGGACGCTCTATTATGTCGACCCTAGAGTCCCCGAAAGTCTCACGGGCTGAACGCTCGCACATGGCCGTGATAGTGTCGTTGTCGTTGACGATTCCCACGCAAGAGTCGGTAATCTCACACTCAGACTTTGCCCCGAATCTCCCCGCAACGTCAGCACAAACCGCTTCAAGCTGTCTGCACATGGCCGAACGTTTTTCGAGTCCGTAAGTCCTGATTATCCCGGCCAGTTCCGCCCGCCCGGCAAGTATGTTGTTGGCTGTCCCTGCGTGGAACATTCCGACGCTGACGACTCCGCCCGGTATCCTGAGAATCTCCGGGACAATATGGGAGGCTGCTTCTATGCTGTCGATTCCCTTGTCCCTCTGCGCGCCGTGTGCTGACTTGCCGATTACGTTCACCTTCCACGTAGCTGAAGCCGCGTAGAAGTCCCCGTACTTTATCCCGACATGCCCGGCCGGAAGTGCAGGGTCAACATGACACCCGAATACCGCCCCGACTCCCTCAAGGCAGCCTGCCGCAATCATCCTGTCAGCCCCGCCGTCGCCTTCCTCGTTGGGCTGGAAGATGAATGTTACAGAGCCGGGAAGCTCGTCTTTGTGGGACTGTAGGATCATCGCCGCCCCCAATGCCCCCGTTATGTGAACGTCATGGCCGCAGGCGTGCATCATTCCGGGATTCTTGCTGGCGAAGTCGCACCCTGTAGCCTCATTCACCGGGAGCGCGTCAATATCTGACCTTACAGCGCAGTGATTACCCGGCAGTTTCCCGTCAACCCTCGCAATAATCCCTGTGCCTATCACCCGCCTGTGAGGAATCCCGGTCATGTCAAGATACTTCTCGATGAGCTCGGCTGTGTGAAATTCGTGGTCGCCTATTTCCGGGTTACGGTGGAACTCCCTGCGCATCCCGGTGAGTTTGTCCCGGAGCTTTTCGGCCTCGTCAAGAAAGTTTATCGTCATCCCTATATCTTCCTTAGTGATTCCTGCAAGGCTGTTTTGAGGGTAGTATTGCTGTCCTTGTCCTTGATGACTCTGGCAGGGCATCCGGCAACAACCTTACCCGGCGCAACGTCCTCAATCACAACAGCTCCCGCCGCGACCACAGCCCCAGCACCGATTCTGACTCCCTCAATGACGACAGCATTCGCCCCGACAAGCACACCATCTTCCACTACAACGGGTTTTGCCGACGCTGGCTCAATGACTCCCGCAAGAACCGCCCCCGCTCCGATGTGGCAGTTTTTGCCGACAGTGGCACGGCCTCCGAGAACAGCCCCCATGTCTATCATTGTCCCCTCGCCGACTATTGCCCCGATGTTGAGGACTGCCCCCATCATTATGACTGCGTTGCGGCCGATTGATACGTTGTCGCGGATTATCGCGCCCGGCTCTATTCTCGCCGGAATGTCCTTCATGTCGAGAAGGGGAATAGCGCTGTTCCTTGCCGAGTTCTCAATCACTATGTCGGCTATCTTGTCCCGGTTAGCGTCAATCACCGGCTGAAGCTCCGTCCAGTCGCCGAATATGACCTTGTCGCCAGCCCCGAAAATTTTCGCGTTAGTCCCGGTGAAGTCGACGGGGGATTTCTCCTTGAGGTAAATCTTGACGGGGGTAACCTTCTTCGCGTCTGCTATGAACCTGATGATTTCCTGCGCGTCCATGTCATTCACCCGCTATGTAGTCAGCCATGCCGTAGAGTCCCGGCTTCTGACCGATGAGCCATTTCGCCGCCGACAATGCACCCTTCGCGAACAATGCCCGGTTCTTAGCGTCATGCCGGATTGTGATGGTCTCCAGCCCGTTGGAGAATATGACCTCATGAGTCCCGACTTCAGTACCGTAACGCAAAGAATGAATGCCGATCTCTGAGGGTGAACGCCTGCCGTTTTCGTGCCTGCCGATGTTGAGACTTGAGCCTTCTCTTGCTGACTGTATGCGCTTGGCGAGCATTAGGGCTGTACCGCTGGGAACGTCTAACTTCTGGTTGTGGTGAGCCTCTATCATCTCCACGTCACAATCACCGAAGAGCCGGGCTACCCTTTCCGCCACGTCAGCAACAAGTGCCACGCCTACCGACATATTAGGCGATATGAACACGGGGATTTTCCCGGAGGCTTCACGGATTATCGCTGTCTCATCATCTGTCTGTCCTGTTGACGCTATGAGGATCGGGAGATTCCGCCTGACACAGTAAGACGTTACGGCCTGAGCCGCTGTGTGGTGGCTGAAGTCGATTACTATATCCGCGTCCCCTGTGAAGTCATCCAGCGCGTGATACTTCCCTTCCACGGTCGTAAAAGCAACGTCAACCAATGCCGCAACACTCACACCGTCCGTATTCCCGGCCATGTCCGCGAGCATATGCCCCATTTTCCCGCCCGCACCGTTGATGATTATCTTCATGTCTACAGTAGCCCCTGCTCCTTCATGAGTGAGAACAGTTTTTCGCGGTGAGCGGCCTCCATAGGCACAAGAGGAAGCCTCAAGCAGTCCTCACAGAATCCCATTGCTGACATTGCGGCCTTGACGGGGATGGGGTTTGTCTCACAGAAAAGCGCGTTGATGAGCGGGAGATACCTGCACTGCAATTCCGCCGCACCCTTCACGTCCCCGGCAAAGAATCGTTCGCAGATTTCCATTGTCTGCTTGGGCGCGGGGTTCGACAGCACTGAGATCACTCCGAGTCCTCCCATCGAGAGAATCGGGACTATCTGGTCATCGTTGCCCGAATACATGTCCATTCTGTCGCCGATGAGCTGGGCTGTGTGAACTATCTTGCTGATGTTGGAATTTGCTTCCTTGATGCCCTGAATCATTGGGTGATATGAGAGTTTCTCGTAGGTTTCCGGCTCAATGTTTATGCCCGTGCGTGAGGGGACGTTGTAGAGGATGATGGGCTTTGTTGACGCGTCGGCGATTGTCTCATACATTTTGACGAGTCCGCCCTGAGTTGTCTTGTTGTAGTAGGGGGTAACACACAGCATTGCATCAGCCCCGGCATCACAGCAGTACTTAGTGAGCTGGACGGCATAAGCTGTATCGTTGGACCCGGTCGCGGCGATAACTACGCACCTTCCTGCGATTCTGTCGACTGCGTACTTCACTACCGCTTTGTGTTCGGTGTCATCGAGGGTTGAGCCTTCACCGGTTGTGCCTGCGATTACGAGGGCGTTTATTCCCTGCTCACACTGCCAATCTATGAGCCGTCCGAATGCGTCATAGTCGACACCGCTGGCGTTCATTGGGGTGATGAGGGCTGTTGCGACTCCGCGGAAAATGGGCTTGTCTGTCATAAGAATATCTCTCCTTGTCATGATGCGCACAAAAAAGACCGCCCACCTTGTGAATGAGCGGCCCTGTTATATGCGTGATGGTTGCGATTATCCGTCATTCACTAAGGCAAAACGACACAATCACGCTTTATCTTGAGTGATGACGCACAGGAAAACACAGCCACGTACAGCGGTGAAAATTTTGCTGGCATGAATTATGCTCCCTTCTGTGTTGTCTGGAATAATCGTGTGAGATTGTAGCCGTGAAAATATATTCTGTCAACTTTGCGGCCATGTCTGCGGGATAATTTGACACCGCAAACTTTACATGTTTTAATTACCCAACAAACCAATCTATCAATAAGGAGATGCAGTGCCATGAAACGGGCAGGCAGATTATTGTTTGTGCTGACTCTTGCGCTGGCTTTAGGCGTTGGGGCGGCTAATGCGTCCGATTACGTGTATGTTACTACAAACATGACGTGGACGGAATTTTACGCGGGGGAACTGGGAGCTTCGGCCTCAGACCTGGCGGTGAGCTATGACGCGGTGTCAACGGCGACACAGAGATTCATCACACGCTTCAACGGCTTCACGTCGGAACTCTCAGGGGACGGGACAGTGTTTGACGGTGTGAAGAATGTGCAGGTCCGAATGACGGATGAAGTGTACGCGGGCCTCACGGACACCTCGCGCTTCTCTGCTCCAATCACCGGGACATTCAGCGAGTACAAGGAGATGGACGCGGCCGGGAATTTCGGGGAAATGGTTACGGAGATTGTTGACGCGAACGCAAAAATTCCGGCTCTCACCGTGTCAGTATCAGGCGGGAAATCAACAGGACACGGCAATTACCGCCTCACGATTTCGGGACTGAGCTATGACGTTCTCGGCGCGAATCTCGGCACAAGCAACGATAACTTTCTCGGCGCAAAACTTGAGGCTTCTGACGGGACTGTTTACGGGCTGAAGCCCCTGCATAACTTGTGGATACGCGGGAACATGGCCGAACAGATCGGCTTCAGCGTCAAGGACTTCACCGAACGCAACGGGACTCACCTCTCTTACGCTCACACAGCCAACCTGCCGGGAAAAACTATCACAAGCATCACATACATGCTCAAGAATCAGCCCGACATTGTCATAACGTGTAACCTTCCTGTGAAGCTCTGGACGGAAGCAGCCGTAACAGCCGCAAGCATCAAGTCCGGCGCAAACGCTGTAGCCTCGTTCACGTTCAGCGGCATTCCTGACGGGGCATCGTACGCGCTCTCATCAGTCGCAAAAGTCGAAGGCAGAACATCAACACCCCTCACAGCCGGGACAGATTACACTTACGCTGACGGAAAACTCACCTTCACGAACGCACAGGCCGGGACTTACACCGCAACATTCACGGATGACTCGTATGTCGACATTGCGGCAACCATCACAGTAACAGACTACTACGCGACCACAAATATGACATGGGCGGAGTTCTACGCGGGCGAAACAGGGCAGTCATCCTCCGAGCTCCTAGCGGCCGGGCTTGACGCAATAAGCACCCCGACTGTGAACGGGATAAGCCGCTTCCCCCTCGTCAACAGCGTATCAGGAGACAGCGGAAGTACCCTCTACGGTCCGAAAGCCGTCAAAGTCAGAATGACCGGGGATGTTTACGGGGCATTGTCCGACAAATCACGCTACACTTTCACGGATGAGGCATTCACTGAGTACAAGGCAGTAAGCGCGGATGGCTCATTCGGGAAGCTCGTTACTGAGACTGAGGAAGCATCAGGTGCAGCCGTGAAGATGGCTACAGGCTCTAGCGCAAGGTGGGGACATTACGTCATCAGCGTATCAGGAGGCAGCGTAGACATTGGCACAAGCGGCGACAAAATAGCCCGGAATTACCGCGGGGTGCTGCTTGAGACTTCGGACGGGAAAATCTACGGGATGCGCCACGACAATAACATTTGGAGCAACACAGATATTGCCTTCACGGTCAGCGGGAATTACACCGAGCCTCACGGTACAGGGGTCAAGAGATTCCACGAGTACACAAGCGACATGGCCGGGAAAACCATCACCAGGATAACCTACATGCTGGAAGGCCTGCCGGATGTCGTGATAGGAAGCCTCGACCTTTACGTCAAGCCCATAACAAGCGCGAGCGTCAAGCCTGAGACTGTTTACCCCGCCGGAAGCAATGTGCCGGTGAAGTTCGTGTTCTCCGATGTGCCGGATGATGCGGGATATGTCTTGTCGTCAGTCTCCCAGGGCTCAGGGAGGAACAGCAAGACCATAACCGATTACACTTATGCTGACGGAGTCCTGACAATCGCCGGGAATCTCGAAATCGGCACTTACTCGGCAGCCTTCACGAGTGCGAAATACGCGGACATTTCGGCAACAATAACCGTGATGAAGTTCGCCGCAACCGATATGACCTGGGCAGAATTTTACGCGGGTGAGGTCGGCATTTCTTCCGCTGACCTGCTAACGGCCGGGCTTGATGCCATCTCATCACCGACAGCAAGAGTCGCCAGCCGCTTCACACAGCTCACGAGTGAGTCCAATGACATTGGCGGGCGCGACATCACAGGGGTCAAGGCTGTGCAGGTTGCGTTCACTACACAGTCGGCGTATCTGGCTCTCAGCAATGACTCACGCTTCACGTTCACGGATGAGACATTCATGCAGTACAAGCCCGTGAACTCTGACGGCTCATTCGGCGCAATGGTCGGTGAGACTCAGGCAATGGATGACGCTGAAGTAACACTCTCAAGCGGTGCAAGCTCAACATGGGGCAATTACACGCTGAATATTACCGGGCTTGAAGGACTCGTGATTTCCAGCGGGGACGAGAATTATTACTTGGGAGCAGTGCTTGAGACTTCTGACGGGGCAAAATACGGACTCCGCCACAATAATAATCTCTGGTTCAGCGCGGGAACAGTAGCGGCAACAGTGAATGACAAGTACGCAGAGCCCCACGGGGTAACACGCGGCTACAAGTACACGGCAGGCCTCGAAGGAAAGACCGTAACACGGATAACCTTCCTCCTCAAGAACCAGCCGAGCGCGGTAGTGAACTGCTCAGTCCTCCTAAAGAAAATGGCCGGCTCGACCGTCGCACTGTCAGCTGATGTGAAAGCGGGCGTGAATGTCCCTGTTCCGTTCACGTTCGGGAATCTCCCTGACGGCGTCACGTACACGTTGAAGGCCCTGTATTCCGGGACAGGAAGAGGACGCACCCCCATCACGGATTACACGTACACGGGCGGGACTCTCACGGTGAACGGGACGCTTCCGGCCGGGACGTACCAAGCCATTTTCGGGACGGATGATTACGCGGATATAGGCGTGGTGTTCGAGGTTGAGGACACGTACCACTACGCTACAACCGACATGACCTGGGCGGAGTTTTACGCCGGGGAACTGGGGGAGTCCTCCGCTGACCTTTACGCTGCCGGGCTGGACGCAATATCTTCACCGACGGCACGAGTCGCGACGAGATTCACACAGCTCACCAGCGAGTCCAACGACATCGGCGGAAGAAGCATCACAGGAGTCGCGGCGGTTCATGTGAGGATGAATGAGGCTGTCTACCAGGCCATGAGCGGGGACTCACGGTTCACGTTCACGGATGAGGCCTTCAGCGAGTACAAGGACGCTGACGCAGGCGGCTCATTCGGCAGGATGGTTACTGACACGCACGTTCAGGAGGGCGCGACTGTATCACTCACTTCACCGGGGACTTGGGGCGACTACCAGCTCTCAGTCTCAAGCATTGACGTAACAGTCTCAAGCGGCGATGAATATTACTATCTTGGCGCAGTCGTTGAGACCTCTGACGGCAAACTTTACGCCATGAGGCACAACAATAACCTGTGGTTCAGCGCGAAGGACTTGGCCTTGTCGACCGCCGAATTTGTCGAGCCTCACGGTGTATCACGCTCTTACGCCTACACTTCAGACATGGAGGGCAAGACGGTAACCCGCATCACCTACATGCTGAAAGATTTACCAGACGAGATTGTGAGCTGTGATGTGTTCCTGAAGCTCAAGACAAGCGCGAGTGTCGCCCCCAAATACGAGGACGGGTATCACGCATTCCCGGAGGGCGTAAACCTTCAAGTCCCCCTCGTGTTCAGCAACGTCCCGGCAAGCGCGGATTACTCACTCTCAGGTGTAACATCCGGCACAGGGCGCAGCCGCCAGGCAGTCCCGGGATGCACGATGTCGGGCGATGTCCTCACGATTTCCGGCGATGTGGGCGAGGGCACGTACACCGCGACATTCACGGATGACACCTACGCGAACATAGCGGCAACGATAAACGTCTACACGACCAGCGCGAACAGCAAGATCATTTCCGCCGACAAGAACGCCGCGGGACTCTCCTTCCTCCTCACGCCCAGGGGAGTCAGCGACGCAACGAACGCGGTTCTTGAGGCTCAGAATTTCGTCAACGCCACAGAGTACACCGTTATAGCCAGCAACGACACAGCGACATACACGGCAGGCCAGAACCAGATTTCCGGGTCAGGCTTCACGCTCAATGTCGCGCTCAAGGACGTTCCTTCGGGGAAGCGGGGCATTCTCGGCTTCAGCCACATGTTCACGATTACCCCTGCGGCAATCGGCCAGAATGATTTTGCGGCCATGATGAGCAAAGTTACCGCGCTCCCAGATGTCGCTTACGGCTGGAGAGTCCCGGACGGCGACCAGCTCAGGGACATGGGGCTGATAGTTGTGGGAGTTTACCCGGACGGTGTATCACGCGACATTACGGACTGGATTTCGAGCGGGCTTCTTCCTTCTGACGGGGCAATCATGATGTCGTTCGGGACTGTTCTTGTTGACCGTGAGTTCACCCCCTCCGAAGAAGGCAAGACCTACGCTCTCTCGGACGAAGGCGAAGGCACAATGAGCGACGGTGCATCTGACGGGAAAATCACAGCGACATGGTACGTGAGGACACCGGGCGGCAACTCCAGCAGTGATGACCCGACACCCACGCCGACGCCGACACCGACACCGACGCCCACGCCCACGCCCACGCCGGCTCCGACTCCAGACTCTGGCGACAACAGCGGCGGCAGCACCAGCACGACAACACCGGGCAGGCCTTCGTTCACGCTGACTGACATAAGGAAAGCAGGCATCAGAGAGTCACTCGGAAAACTCAGCGGCAAGGTTACAGGCACAACAGAAGTCGAAACGCTCCCGGCAACGGCCCTCATCGGAACCCGGTCAGCAGCAAGCGCAGACTCGGCGGTGTACCTTCCTGTAATCGAGGTCAGCGAGTCAAAAGTGTATGTATTCGGCGTGTCTCTGGACAAGTTCGCGGCGGGCCTTCCGCTTCACTGGCACTCAAACGCCACTGACACGGCAACGGGGGAATTTGTTGACGCGGCGGACGATGACGAGGCCGTGATCTTCATGAACGACAGCGGAGAGGAAGTTGCAGCAGTCCCGGTGAACAAGCACGTGAATGTTGCGGCTTACCTTGAGACAGGCAGGACATATTCGCCGACAATAACGACGACTTCGGATCAGCCCGGCGGAGTCGGAAGCTCAAGCGGGGGATGCTCGTCATTGGGCGGGATTTTCACGGCGGCGCTTCTGGGGCTGGCCCTGGTTTTCACGCGCAGGAAGTAGCTGACATCACACGCAGATTACGCGCAGTTGTTTCGTGAGAGGAGCTTCCCGGAAATCCGGGGGGCTTCTTTTTTTGCGGGGGGACAAGGACGGAAAAAGGCACAAAAATAAACAAGGCTTGTGCTATAATAACCTCGTTCAAAGACTTACTATCTGCACATGACTGTGGGGGATATTCTCCCTTCTAGTCTACCTTGTCAGTTTAATTATAACACATGGCAAGGGGGCATGAAATGGTTGTGTGCAAAAATTTTTCCATCACAAGGAGGAAGATTCTCATGAAGAGAACGCGCAAAGGTTTCACCCTCATCGAGCTGCTCATCGTGATAGCGGTCATCGGGGCTCTGGCGGCGACAATGGGAACGTCAACCGACAAAGCAACAGCACAGGCAAAAGCGGCGGCAATTGTGGCGAATGTTGACGCGTGCAGGACAGCGGCGGCCATGTATTACGCGGACAACAGCAACACGGATTTTTATCGACGAAAACAGCGGCTGAGTTCCTGAAAGCAGACAGCGAGTATATCCCAAGCTGGGGGGATTTCGCGACTGGCGGAACAACGTACACAGCAGGCGAGGAGACAGGATACGCAAACTGGTCTGTAACTGTTGATTTCTCGAAGGACGGAGACGCGACAGGAATCGCGAAAGCCCTCCACAAAATCAGGGGCTACACGGCAGTGGCAAATGACGCAACGAGCTTCAAGGTAACGCTGGCTTCCGGCAAGGTTGAGGCGGCTTCGGGTTCTGGCTCTGGCAGTGGTTCAGGCTCTGGCGGTTCTGGCGAGGGGTCAGGTTCAGGTAGCGGTTCTGGTTCTGGTGGCTCTGGCGAGGGCAGCGAAGGCTCTGGCACCTGATACTCACAACGTCAGCACACTCACACCCGGCAATACCCGGCAGGCTCCCTCTCACAAACGGAGGGGGCTTCGCTTTATCTTGGGACTCTTGCGCTGACAGCCAATCACAACTATACTCACACCAAATTCCACGAAAGGATTGATACTCTACTCTATGCTTCAGACCATTAACCCCTTCCTCGTAACAGGCCTCCTCTTCTTCATGAGCCTCGTGGCCGGGTCGCTCTCCGAGAAAATCAAAGTCCCCGCCCTGATTCTCTTCCTGGGAATCGGGATGCTCGCTGGCGTTGACGGTCCCGGAGGGCTGGCCTTCTCTGACGCTAACGCCGCCAACAACGTCGGAACATTCGCCCTGGCGTTCATCCTGTTCTCCGGCGGCTTCCAGACGAAATGGAGCGACGTGAAGCCCATAGTTACGCAGGGAGTCGTCCTGTCAACAATAGGAGTCCTGCTCACTGCGGTATTCATGGCCATTCCCATAGCTATGCTCCCTCAGTTCACCTACAAGGACGCGTTCCTTCTCGGCGCGATTGTGTCATCAACTGACGCGGCGGCGGTCTTCTCGATACTTAGGACGCAGAAGGTCGGGCTTCAGGGCTCGCTCAGGCCCCTGCTTGAGTTCGAGTCAGGAAGCAACGACCCGATGGCCGTCTTCCTCACTATCACCGCCATAACATGGCTCAGGACCCCCGATGTCCCGGTGGCGGAGCTTGCCGTGAACTTCGTCGTCCAGATGCTCGCGGGCGGTGTCATGGGCTACCTCATGGGGCGTTTCTCATGCTGGGCGATACAGAGAATGCGCGTGTCAAACGAGGCTCTCTATCCCGTCTGGGGAATCTCAATCGTCATGGCAACGTTCGGGCTGACTGAGACCGTCTACGGCAACGGCTACCTCGCTGTCTACGTGTGCGGAATCGTCATGGGGGGCGGCGAGTTCCTCTACAAGTACAGCCTCCAGAGATTCCACGAGGGCTTCGCGTGGCTCATGCAGATAATCATGTTCCTTGTGCTGGGACTCCTCGTTACCCCGACCGAGGTCGCCAACATGTCCGTCATAGGAATCGGGATGCTCATATCCTGCTGCCTCATGTTCGTCGCTAGGCCTGTAGCCGTGTTCATAGGGTCGATGTTCAGCCGCTTCAACTGGCGCGAGAAGCTCTTCATCTCGTGGACGGGACTCCGCGGGGCAGTCCCCATCATCCTCGCTACTTACCCCCTCACCGAGGGACACCCGCAGGCAAAGTACATGTTCAACGTGATATTCTTCGTCGTGCTGTCGTCGGTCATGTTACAGGGGAAGACTCTCGCATGGTTCGCGCAGTTCCTCAAGATTGACGCGCCCGTGAGAGAGGCCAAAACATGGGCGTTGAATTTCGACATCACCCCCGCTTCCGGGACTGATGAGACACAGGAAGTTGACCTGCCTGATGATGCCGCTGTGATTGGGCGCAAGGTTATGGATCTGAGATTCCCCGACGGAGTAACAATCCTCCTCATCAACAGGGGCGACAAGTACCTAATCCCCAAGGGCGGGACTGTGCTTGAACGTGATGATACCCTCCTGCTTTTCGGGGACAGGGCGAAGCTCTATGATGTCGAGCGGAGGCTCACGATGCCTGCGGAAAACAACGCTTGATTTTGCGCGTCAGTGCTGTAATATTGCGTGGACACAGAAAATCTTTCACATCAGGAGACTTTCACCCATGACAGCAGACAAGATACGAGATTTCGCGAAGGACTTATTCACCCTCCGCACAGTATGGATAGACAAAGGCAGCGGAAAATGGGCGGTCAAGAAACGCTTTCACCCGTTATTGCGCTCGGCGTTCTGGGTACTGGCGGTTATAGTCGGCGCGGGCATATATTCCAGCGTCAACACCCCGGCTCACTCCGTAGCAGTAGCAGAACCCAAGCCCAAGACTGTAGCATCTCTCCCTGACCCGGAGGAAAGCCAGCCCCCCGTGAAGCGCGAGGAGCTCGTTATCCCCCTTAAAGGGTCAGCAAGACGCGGCGATATTGTCCTTCCGTCAGAAATGAATCCTGACACAGACAGGCTCATTGCCCCGTCAGCAAACCTAAAGCCCGCGGCTTCCCCCGATATTCCGCAAGGCACAAAAGCCCCGCTTAACGCCCGGATTCCGGGAGGAAGGTACAGCGTTGACGTGAACAAATCCACATACACACTGACGCTCTACAGGGACGGCGAAATAGTCAAGACATACCCAATAGCCATAGGCAGGAACCCCGGCGACAAACAGAGAATCGGCGACCACAGGACTCCAACGGGCAACTTCAAGATAGTGTCAATCGAGAACGCTTCTGCCTGGTCCCACGATTTCCGGGACGGCAAAGGCAAAATCAAAGGTGCTTACGGCCCGTGGTTCCTGAGGCTCGACGCTAAGGGCTGGAAGGGAATCGGCATTCACGGGACACATGACCCTGATTCCCGCGGGACTATGGCGACTGAGGGATGCATACGCCTGAGCAACGAGGACATTTCCGAGCTCAAGCAGTACGCGTACAAGAACATGCCGGTGACAATAAGGGAGAACTGAATCATGCTGAAGTGCGGAATAATAGGCCTGCCTTTGTCAGGAAAGTCAACAGTCTTCAACGTAATCACACGAGCAGGGGCTGAAGTGAAGCCTTACGCGTCAGGGAAAACTGAGCCAAACCGTGCGCTTGTGAACGTGCCGGATGAACGCTTTGACAGGCTGGTTGAGATATTCAAGCCGAAGAGCGAGAAGCCCGCTGATGTTGAATTTGTTGACCTTGCCGGGCTGTCCAAAGATGCCGGGAAGGGCGCGGGGCTCGGCAACTCTTTCCTGTCGTTCGTGGCGGAAAGTGAAGCGTTGCTTCATGTCGTGCGTGTTTTCGGGAATGACTCAGTGCCGCACCCTGAGAACAGCATTGACCCTTTGCGTGATTTCAGGATTGTGGAGGCCGAATTGATCTACCGGGATTTAGGGGTAATCACGAACAGGCTGGCGCGTCTTGAGGAGAAGAAGGCGAAGAAGAAGCTGACCCCCCAGGAGTCCGCCGAGCTGGAATTGATACGTGAGCTTGAGTCCCACATGATGGAGGAGAGGCCCCTGCGTGAGTTCCCGCTGACGGACGAGCAGAAGCGCGCGCTGTCGGGGTATGCGTTCCTGACGCTGAAGCCGGAGCTGGTCGTGCTGAACTTGGACGACTCGCAGACTGGCGATGTCCCGGAGATTGCCCCCCTCATGGCCGAGCTTGAGTCGCGCGGGATGAAGTCGGTTAGGGTTTACGGTGCTACTGAGATGGAGCTTGAGCAGCTTGACCCGGAGGACAGGGCGGAATTCATGCGGGACTTGTCGATTGACGAGCCGGGACGCGAGAGGCTGATTCACGAGGCGTATAAGTTGCTGGGCTTGATTTCTTTCTTCACTTCCGGGAGCGATGAGGTGAGGGCGTGGACGCTGAAGGCCGGGAGCAGTGCTGTTGATGCTGCCGGGACTATACACAGTGATTTGGCGCGTGGGTTCATCCGTGCGCAGGTTGTGGCGTATGATGATTTCATAGCGAACAATGCCAGCATAGCCCAGTGCCGGGAAAAGGGAGTCTTGAGGCTTGAGGGCAAGGAGTACACCGTGAAGGACGGCGACATGATAGAGATTCGTTTCAACGTCTGAGGCTCATGGGATAAAAGAAAGCCCCTCTTCTTGTGTGAAGGGGGGTTTTTGTGTCAGGCCTTATGCGTTCCTCAAGATTTCTGCAGCCATTCATTCAGCGACGGATCAGGCACAACCCCGCCCGTTCTTACTCCGCGAAGCCACGCGTTTCGCCCCGCCATCGCTATCATAACAGCGTTGTCCGTACAGCGTCCCTTAGCAGGAAGCCGCGCCCTGAAATCCCCCGCATTGACCAGAGCCTCACGCAATGCCACGTTAGCAGACACTCCCCCAGAAGCCGCAACGTTCCGGATGCCCGTCATCCTCACAGCAAGTTTTACCTTAGACAAGAGAGCCTCAGTTACCGCCCGCTGGAATGAAGCGCAAAGGTCGTTTACCGGGATTTTGTCCGCCGGAAATTTCTTCACCTGCCACAATAACGCCGTCTTCAATCCGCTGAAGCTGAACTCTATTTTGCCGGTGTTCTTGAGGGGAACAGGGAAATCAAACGCGTAAGGATCTCCGGTTTTCGCGAGCCTCTCAATCTCAGGGCCTCCGGGATATTTCAGCCCCAAAATTCTCGCGGCCTTGTCGTACGCTTCACCTGCGGCATCGTCCCTAGTCTGTCCCAGAAGCTCATACTTTCCGAAATCGTCAGCCCTCACAATCTCCGTATGACCCCCGGAAACTATCAGCGACAAGAAAGGCGGCTTCAAGTCCCCGGAGTCAACCAAAGGCGCGAAAAGATGTCCTTCCAGATGATTCACGCCGATCAACGGCACATCCCACGCCTGAGACAATGCCCTTGCCGTCATCACACCCACAATCAGCGAACCCATCAGGCCGGGTCCGCGTGTTACCGCAATCAAGTCCAGGTCATGGCCGGAAATGTGGCACTCACTCAAAGCAGCGTCAGCCAAAGGAAGAAGATTCTCAAGGTGCTTCCTTGCCGCAAACTCAGGGATTACCCCGCCGAATCTTGAATGGTCTGCTATCTGGCTCGACAGAAATTCGCACAAGACTTCACGTTCATCCCGGATTATTGCGGCTCCAGTATCATCACAGCTTGTTTCAATCCCAAGTGTAAGCATGTCTACATGTACGAATTATCCTGCACGAACTCCGGCCATGCATGGTCGACAAAATCATCATAAGAGTCGAAAAGCGGCGGCATCATTATGTCATCGTTGAAGACAAACTGCTCAAAGCCGTTAAGCGCAATCTCGCCGAACCACAGTTTAGAGTCGCATTCCCTGTTGTGCCTGAAAGCAAGCATCACACAATCACCCTCCCTAATGTCGCAACTGCCCGGCAAGTCATGCACATTCCGCGCCCGGAATCATCGAGGCCTTCTGCTGACTTGAATTTGATGTTGACCGGGAAAAATTCGCTGAGACTGTGCACGATTTCTTCACGGTACTTGCTGAGACGGGGGACTTGAGCCGTTATCACAGCGTCAGCAAAATCAACCGTCCAGCCCTCAGCGTTCACCAAGCTCATAACCTCGCGCATTAACCCCAGGCTGTCAGCGTCCCGGAATCTCTCATCACTTGCCGGGAAAAGAGTCCCTATGTCAGGAAGCCCCGCCCCTCCTAGTACAGCGTCCATCAGCGCGTGAGTCAGAACGTCAGCGTCAGAATGCCCCAGAAGTCCCAAGGGAGACTCTATCCTCACGCCCCCAAGTATCAGCCGCCTTCCTGGAATCAGCCTGTGAATGTCCCAGCCGAGTCCCGTACGAGTGATTCTTCTTTCCGCCAAAGCCCGCGCTATCGTCATGTCATCACCTACTGTTACCTTGAAGTTCATCCGTTCGCCGTCGACATGCCTCAGTTCATGGCCTGATTTTTCCCACGCTTCAGCCTCGTCTTTTGCTGACGGAAAACACCGCACCGCCTCAATCAGCTTCAGACGGGGGAAAACTTGAGGGGTCTGCGTGATGTAGAGCCCCTCGCGGTCAACACATGACACTTCCCCGCCCTCAATCCTCTTCAGCGCGTCGCTCACAGGCAGAACGGGAACGACTCCGGCATCCTCACTCACAGCATCCATAAGCCGCCGGAAGAGTCCACGCGTGGCGAATGGCCGGGCAGCGTCATGCACCATCACATAATCACACGTTGCCGCGTTCAGCCCGTTCAGCACAGACAATGCCCGTTCACTTCCTCCGTTCACGGCATGAAGGGGGACATCGTGAGTCCATTCTGGGGAAAGAGACTCATTCTGTGGGATGACTAGGATTATTTCGCGGACTCTGTCAGTCATTGCCGCAGTTTCCGCGCTCCATCGCCAAAGCTCCCGGCCTGCGAGGGTCATGAACTGCTTTTTTCCGCCGAGCCGGGTTCCCTGCCCTCCTGCTGCTATGATGAATGAATACTCCCTCATACTTTGCGCCTTCCTTCGAGTGCCGTGTGAAGAGTCATCCTGTCAGCAAACTCAATGCTTCCTCCAAGCGGCAGACCGTAAGCAAGCCTCGTAACATTCTCAACGCCGAGCCCGTGAAGAATGTCAGACAGAGTGTAATACGACATTTCGCCCTCAATGCTGGGTGATGAGGCTATGATGACTTCTGACGGCTTCAGCTCCCGTACGTGCTTTGCGAGGAAGTCTGATGATGCGCCCGTGATTTCTCCGGCGGCCCTCACGCCTAAGACATGGTAGAGGCCGTTGTAGATTCCCGACTGTTCGAACGCTGAGAGGGACTCTAGGCCGTCCACAACACAGAGAATGCTGCGGTCTCTGAGGGGGTCTGCGCAGATGCTGCAGGGGTCTTTTGCTGACACGTTGCCGCAATGTGAGCAGGTTACGAGGCCTTTCTTGAGATTGCTGACCAGTGAGCCTATGCGCCGGAGCTGTGAGTCGTCCTGCCTGAGAAGGTAGAAAGCTATGCGTCTTGCGCTTTTCGGGCCTAGTCCGGGAAATTTCTTGAGGATGTCAACGAGACTGTCAAGGGATTCCATTTGCCGGTGTTAGAATCCCATTCCCATTGCGCCGAGTGCCCCTGTTATGCCGCCCATTTTCTCGCTCATAAGCTCGCGGCTCTTCTTGAGGCCTTCATTGACGGCGGAAATTATGAGGTCTTCTAGCATTTCCTTGTCGTCGGGGCTGATGACTTCCGGGTCAATCCTGATGCCTTTGATGTCGCCCTGTCCTGTGAATGTCGCTGTTACCATTCCGCCCCCTACGCTGGCTTCTACTGTCTCATGCGCAAGGTTCTCCTGTATCTGCATCATCTGGGACTGCATCTGCCGGGCCTGCTTCATTATGTTGTTGAGCTTCATTGTGAGTCTCCTTGTCTGGTTTGGGATATTTTATGCGTTCATTCTATCATGCATAACTTTGTTACTTCACTTCGTGCGCGGGAGCGGGGCGGCCGAACAAGTAGCCTTGCGCCAAATCACAGCCCGCCTTCTTCAGGAACTCCAATTGTTCCCTAGTCTCGACTCCTTTTGACAGCGCGGGGATTCCCAGCTTCCTGGCCATGTCCACGACAGCCGAGATTATTATGTTCGCCCTGTCATCATCGACTGACTTTATCATGTCCATATCAATTTTCAGACCGTCAAGCGCAAAATCCTTCAGCACCTTCAAGGACGAGTAGCCCGACCCGAAAGCGTCCATCCATACTTTGAAGCCGTGCCGCCTCAGCCTCTCAGACTCCCGCTTCATTGCGTCCATGTCGACAGCTATAAGGCTCTCCGTCAGCTCAAACCTCAGCATGTCGCCGGGAATGCCGTTGTGTGACACAGCGTCTTCTATCACCCTCACGACATCCGTAAGCTCAAAGTCCAGCCTCGACAAGTTCAATGACACTGGCACAATCTCTTCACCGTTATCCTTGCGACGCTTCAATTCCTCGCATACCTTGTTGATGACGAACGAGTCCAGCTTGTGAATCAGCCTCTGTTCCTCCAAGACATACAGGAAATTTGCGGGCGATAACCTTCCGTACTGCGGATCTTCCCAGCGCGTCAATGCCTCAACTGAT
The DNA here is from genome assembly GCA_017448795.1 of Synergistaceae bacterium. Taxonomy (GTDB): domain Bacteria; phylum Synergistota; class Synergistia; order Synergistales; family Aminobacteriaceae; genus JAFUXM01. The sequence continues at coordinate 28,598 of JAFSKV010000043.1, forward strand.
GCCGTCTTCCCGGTCTTAACGTCAACAACCGGCTGGAAGTATATCTGCAATTGTCCTTCCCTCATGGCCGACTCGAATGATGAGATTATGTGTTCCTGAAGCTGTACTTTCTCATCCATCTTGCCGTCGTAAACCTGAGAGCTTGTGCCGTACTCGTGTTTTATAGAGTCGCAGGCGATTTTAGCGCAGTCGCATATCACGCTTACGTCCATATCAGGAGTCTTCACAGGGTAAATCCCCGCCTTCATCTCGACAACAACGCCCCGCCTGAGATTGTTCACACGCAAACTCATACGGTTGATTTTCTCGGTCAGATTCTCCTGCGCAGTGATGACCGCAAAATGATCCTCGCTGAAACGCGCAATGAGTCCCTGCGGAAATGTCTCCTGCAAAATTCTAGCCACAGATTTAAGCATCCTGTCCCCGCCGGCGAAGCCGTATGTCTCATTGTACGTGTGGAAGTTGCGTATGTTGAAGTATACACATGAAGGCAGGCCGCCCTTCTTGAAGAAGTCCCGAATCATTCCCGGAGCGTTGAGACGGAATGCCCTCATGTTCGCAAGCCCGGTAAGCTCGTCGATTGTCGCCGCTTTAGGCTCAGGAAGGCTAGTCTGCCCGGATAAATCCGTTAGCTTTTCGCGTATGTCCATGTCGTGAAGGTAGACGTAGAACAAATCGCCCAGTTCCTCATCACGGACGAAATGCCCCCAGTCCTCAATCTTCTTGATGTTGCCGTTCTTGGTGATAATTCGGTAGGTTACGTAGTCGAAGCCTCCTGTTGCGGCTATCTGCCTGCGTATTATGCTCTCGACTTCCTCAATGTCCTCCGGGTAAACAATCGTGGCGAAGCTGCCCCCCGTGAACCTCATGAAGTCCGCGACCGAGTCGCACTCGAATATCTTGGCTATCTCATCGCTGGCGAATATGATTTCCTCAGCCTCGTTGTTCCTGTAGACAATGAACGCTCCGGGCATGTTTGCGGAAATTTTGCCGAGCGTCATGCAGTCTTTTTCGTTGTACATATAAACTCCTCCGTGCGCGGAAAATTTTTGCGGGATTACCTTGCAATTATCGGATTTTACGCTCCCTGTGATTACTGCCTGACTTTGAGTCTCTCAGGGAGGCATGAGGCCAGAATCTTGCGGAGGCTGTCGAGTTTCATCGGCTTGGGAAGGTAATCGTTGAAGCCAAGTGCGATGTATTCATCCCGGAGGCCTGTCCCTGAGTTTGCGGTGAGAGCCACATAACGCGCAAGCCTAGAAGGGCCGTCAATCTCACGCGCCTTGCGGAGAGTCTCTACTCCGTCCATGCCCGGCATCTTGTGATCCAGAAATATTATGTCGTAATGATTTTCCCTGATGAGAGCCAGCGCGTCCTCCCCTGACTCCGCCGTGTCAACATGAGCCTGGGAGTCCTTCAGCATTCCGCGGGCGACGACAAGATTCACAGGCGTATCATCAACAACAAGCAGGCGTGCTTCAGGACAGGTGAAGGGCTGTCTGTCATCATACTGATTCCCCTTGCCCCTCTCGTGTTCTTTGCCGAGCAAAGCCTCATATTCCGCTATCGTCCCCTGAAAGCCCTCCTGCGCAAGCTGCTGCGTGAACTCAAGGCTGAACGTGCTTCCCTTTCCGTATTCGCTTTCTGCCTTTGCCTTGCCGCCCATAAGCTCCATAAGGTAGCGCACAAGAGTAAGGCCTAGCCCCGCTCCCTGTATGGTCTGAGTCTCGTTCAGGTTGACACGCTCGAAAGAGTTAAACAGCTTGCCTATGTCCTCCTGACGGATTCCTATTCCTGTGTCTTTGACTGAGATTGTCAGCTTCACACGGCCGTGTTCACGGGGGCTTCCCTTTACGCTGAGGGTTATTGCGCCCTTGTCAGTGTACTTCACAGCGTTGTCGATAAGGTTCACTATTGCCTGCCTTATCCTGTCCTCGTCTCCGTAAAGATGTTCAGGAAGATCCCTGTCAACGTCGAGAATTAGCTTCAGATTCTTTTCGCGGACTGCCTCAAAATTCCCTTCCTCAATATCCTTCAGCATCTGCCACAAATGATAATTTGCCCGGTAAAGCTCCATTTTCCCGGACTCAATCTTGGAGATGTCAAGTATGTTGTTGATGATGGAAAGAAGGTGATTGCCTGCCCTGCGTATGTCAAGGGATGCTCTGTGTATTTCGGGGTCGCGGCTCTCCTTTAGGATCATCTCGTTCATGCCTAGTATTGCGTTCATCGGGGTGCGGATTTCGTGCGAGGTGTTGGCGAGAAAATCACTCTTCGCACGGTTTGCGGCGTTGCTCAGGCGGGTTGAGTGTTCTGCTTCCTGACGCGAGGCCTCAAGGTCTTTCTCCGCCGTCAGCATCCTCCTGTAAGCCGGAGCCTCGTAGTAGAAGAACGTTATGAATAGCACGACGGTAGCCACAGCATACGTGAAAAGCACCGTCCTTATGAGCATGTACTGGACTATGTTAGCGGTTATGAGCAGGCCGACGATCGTATTCAGGACGATGAACTGGGATTTTGCCGTGTAATATTCCCTGTGCGTAATCTGAAGCCACAACGCCATGGCCACGAAATACAGGACATAGACGCTCCGCCAGAGAGTGTTGTACGCGCCCCGGAAGAGTCCGCCGTCCTCCACAATCAGGAAGAAGAAGCCTGACACTCCGGGAATGAGATTCAGAGCGAGGACAACGAAACTTGACGCGAGAAGAAGCCTGTTGAAGAAAACGAAGCGCGGGTTGATGACGTTCACATAGGCCTCGACATAGCGCATGAGAAAATAGGCGTTCACGTTCACGGCGGCATAATAGAGCGTCCTTATCACAATGTTCACACCGTGCTGATGACCCCAGCCGTCAATGAGGAGCGTGGACGAGACTTCAAGGAACGCGGCGGCGAACGTCGACAGTGCCAGAAGCCGGAAGCGTCTGTTTATGAGCACGTTTGTCCTGTAGCGCACGTAAAGGAAGGCCGACATAACCCCAAGAAACGGAAGAACAGTCGCCTCAATCCACACATTATATCCGTATGTCAGCATATCATCCCTCCATGCTCTGGGTGATTTTCTCCGGCGGAATGTACTTCGCCAGCATCTCCTCAAGCTCCTTTCCGTTCACCGGCTTGCTGAGGAAATCGTCAAACCCGGCCGACAGCAATTCTGCCCTCACTCCGACAAGAGCGTTTGCCGTGCACACGATGACTTTTGCCTTTGACCCGGGAGCGTCTGTCATTGCCCGCAGATTGTGGAGAGTCTCTTTACCGTCCATTCTCGGCATCATGTAGTCCATCAGTATAACGTCATAGGCATTTTTCCCGCAGAGCCTGAGGCAGTCCTCGCCCGATTCCGCGTCGTCAACCTTCACTTCATTCTCCTTCATGAGCGAGCGGAGGACTATCCTGTTCATGTCATTGTCATCAACAACAAGAACCCTCGCGCCCGGAGCTTTGAGGATTTTGCGGACTTCCTTCTTTTTGTGGCCTGACTCAAGCTCGTAGTCCCTGAGAGTCTTTTCGCCTACTATCTTCTGAGGTATCACTACATGGAACGTTGAGCCTACCCCGTACGTTGATGTTACTTCGACATTTCCCCCCATAAGCTCGATGAGCCTGCCCGTAATCGCGAGGCCTAAGCCCGTTCCTTCTATATTGTGCGTCTCTTTCGCGTCAATCCTGCTGAAGGACTTGAACAGCTTGGGTATGTCCTCGGCGTGTATTCCGATTCCTGTGTCAGTAACAGTAACATGAAGCACTATCAATGACGGGTCATCGCCTTTCACCCCGGTCAACGTGAACTTGACGCTTCCCTTCTTTGTGTATTTCACGGCGTTGTTGAGAATGTTGACCATAATCTGCTGGACTCGTATCCTGTCGCCGAAAAGTTCATCAGGAAGTGAGTCGTCAATCTGCGCGGTGTACTGGAGGCCTTTCTGCTCTGCGCGAATCTTCACCATGTTGTCCACGTCCCTCAAGACCTGACCCAAGTCGTAATTCCTGGAAGCAAGCTCAAGCTGTCCTGACTCTATCTTGCTGAAGTCAAGTATGTCATTGATGATGTGAAGTAGGGAGCTTCCCGCGCTCTGAATGTCCCTCGCGTACTCGTAGACGGGGCCTGACTCGTATTTCCTCATGATAACCTCGTCCATTCCCATAATAGTTGTGAGGGGCGTGCGTATTTCGTGGGACATGTTGGCGAGGAACTCACCCTTTGCTTTGTCTGCGGCTATTGCTGCCTGGCTTGCTTCATCTGCGAGGGATTTCGCCTTGCGCAGACGCTCAAGAGTGCGCTCAAGATCCCTGTAAGCCGGAGTCTCAAGAAGGAAGAAGTAGTAATACACGTTCACGGAAATGATGACGAAGTTCACGGGTATGTGCGGGAAGAAGTGAGCCTGCGCCGCCATGATGCACCAGCACACAGCGAAGTTGCCGACAAGTGCCCACATCTGCCCCCTTGTGAAAGCACGGCGGTAAAGATAAAGCTCAAGCCACGTCCACAACGTCCAGAGCCAGATGAACCCCGTAGACAGAAGCCAGTTAAGCGGCCCGGAAATTATCTCCCCTCCCGGTGAAATCCCAAGGTTAGCCCCGGTGAAATGACCGGCAAGCTGAAGGTAGAAGAAGACTCCCATCATCACATTCTGAACGTAAAGCATACGCTTGTTTCCTGACGATGACGCGCCGAAGCAGGCTATGTAGCGCATGAACATGAAGTAAACCCCGCATTCCGCGCACTGCCACAGGACGGAGCAGAAATATTTTGCCCCGGCAGAATACGCAGACCCTTCCGCGAGAATGACAGACACAAGAATATCAACGGCACTGCTTGCGGTTGTCATGTAGGCATAACGGAGGAGGCCTTTCTTCTCCGCTGATGTCCCGGAGTAAATAATCTGAAGGTAAACGCACAGCGTGATGCTCAGAAATATAACAGCTATCTCTGACTCGATAATGTAATGAGCTTCCAAGTTAGCAATAACTCCTTCAGCTGGATTGTTTGTGATGAGTGTATTATATAACCTTAACCGCAAATTTTTGGGCTGTAGCACCTCCACACTAATTGTGATATTATTCACCGCATGAATACTCACACAATCAGAGAATTTATCCTTGAGCCTGACAGTTCGGGCAGTAATGTTGCGGCTTTGTGCTTCTGCATGCTGGGCACTGTCTCGGCTCTTGCTATGGGGGCGACAGGGGTGCTGCGGATTGCTGGGGGGCACTGCGTTTCAGCGGGGGCTTACTTCGTTTTGTCTGCGCTGTCTCTGTTGCTTCTGCTGTATGCGTTGCGCTGTGTCAACAAAAATTCTGCGGAGAAACTTTCCGGGCTGTCTTACCCTGTGGCTGTCTTGGGCTTCATATTCGGCCTGACGGTGCTTTTCTTTGTTGACGGCGGGACAAGCGGGGGCGTTCCGGTTTTCTTCATCCTCGCTGTTGTGGCCACGCCCTGCTTCCTTCCGACTAAGGACGCTTTTGTGATGGTGTGCCTTGAGATTGCCGCCTGCACGTCAAACGCATTATTTGAGCATTATTATCCGGGTTCTGTTGACCCTTCCCTTGCGAATCCGGGGAGCGCGTTTGTTCCTGTCCTGATTGTCGCGGCTGTGCTTGGATTACTCTTCCTGCTGTACACGTACGCTTACAGGAGCCAGCAGGCCAGGCTTGACAACGCCATAGCTGAGGCAAATTCCGCGAACGAAGCCAAAAGCTCCTTCCTCAACAACATGAGCCATGAGATTCGCACGCCAATGAACTCAATCTTAGGCATGAACGAAATGATTCTACGCGAGGAAGAGAGGCCGGAAATCCGGGAATATGCCCTTGTCATCCAGAGAAGCGGCCGTGCACTGCTTGCCATCATCAATGATGTGTTAGATTTCTCCAAGCTCCAAGATAAGAAGATGGAAATCATGGCCGTGCGCTATGACCTCAGCTCGCTGATAAATGACCTAGTCAACATGGCCGCAGAGCAGGCGAAGAAGAAATCCCTCACCTTCACAGTGAACGTGGATAAAGAGATTCCCCGCATCCTTGACGGCGACGAGTACCACATAAGGCAGGTCATGATGAACATCCTGAACAACGCCATAAAGTACACAGAGCGCGGAGGCGTAACCGTAACAATCGGCTATGAGACGGTCGACAGCTACAGCATCCTCCTGAAATGCTCGGTAACAGACACAGGCATCGGCATAAAGTCCGAGGACATGGAGAATATATTTACCCCGTTCGAACACGTGGAAGCCTCGCGTAAATTCAGCGCGGACGGCTCAGGCCTGGGACTGCCGATAGTACAGCAGCTCCTTCAGCTCATGGACTCGGAACTCAAGGTAGAGAGCGTTTTCCACAAGGGGTCTACGTTCTCGTTTGACGTGAAGCAGGCGGTCATAAAGTGGGAGCCTATAGGGGACTATGAGCGGGCATTCTCGCAGGCGGCGGCGCATCAGGGAAAAGCGTTCACGCAGTCATTCCAGGCACCTGACGCGAGAGTCCTTGTCGTTGATGACGCTGATGTGAACCTGCTGGTTTTCGCCAACCTCCTCAAGAAGACAAAGATAAAGATTGACTCTGCTTCAAGCGGGCTGGAAATGCTCCAGATGGTGCGTATGAACCACTACAACATGATATTCCTTGACCACAGGATGCCCGGAATGGACGGAATAGAAGCGTTCCACAACATGAAGAAGATGACTGACGGCCTCAATTACAACACGCCTGTAGTAGCACTGACGGCAAACGCGGTTTTAGGGGCGAGACAGCTATACATTGACGAGGGTTTCAGCGACTACATATCGAAGCCTGTCGACACTGTGAGGCTTGAGCAGGTTTTGCTTGAGTACCTTCCGCCTGACTTGGTGATACGGGGCGGTGACATGACGGACGACGATACACCCGCGCCGAAAGCTGAACCCACAGAGTCCCCTGCCGCTGAGACAGAAGACCCGTCAGCAAAATTCAAGGCCATACCGGGGATCGACTACAACGCGGCTGTAACGAACTGCGGAAGCGAGGACACATTCATTCAGGCACTGGAAATATTCTATGACTCTCTGGACAAGAAGTCTGACGAAATCGAGGGCTTTGAGCGCGAAAAGGACATCAAGAACTACACCATCAAGGTACATGCTTTGAAGAGCGCGGCGCGTCTTGTGGGTGCATTGAAACTGTCTGATGACGCAAAATATCTTGAGGCCTGCGGAGACAAGAACGACATAGCCGAGATAGAGGCAAAGACTCCCGCCCTGCTGTCGCTCTACAGGAGCTACAAGCCTGAGCTGGCAAAAGTTTTCGGGGCAAAAGATGAACCTGACATGTCGCTTCCTGAGATTTCTGTTGATGACCTTCACGAGATGTATTCACTGATTAAGGGCTTTGCGGCTGATTTCGATCTGGACAACATAGACAAGATGATGGAGGAGGCAAAGAATTTCAGGATACCAGAGTCGGAGCGCGAAAAGTTCGAACGTATCAAAGAGTGCGTGACCAGCGCGGACTGGGGAACGCTTGAGGAGTTGCTATAATTGCAAGAGTCAAACGGGTTGGCCGAAAATATATGTGAAAGAAGGAATGCTGAAGAATGAGCAAAGTATTATTCATCACGGAAAAGGTGAGCTTTATCTCCGAGGGGATAATCAACCACCTGAAGGCGCAGAATTTCGAGGTACTGACGGTTAAGCCTGATGTAACGGCAATCTCGAACTTCCTGAAAGAGGACAACGGCAATGACGAAGACGCAATAGACCCGGAAGTTGCCGCGCTTTTGAGCCAGCAGAGTGAGGAAGGCGGAGAGGCTTCTGCGGCGGAGGATGACAAGAAGGACGACATTCCGCGAATCTTCATCCTTTACTTGCAGGGCGAGGATAATTTGATGATTGACGTTCTTGGCTATATACGGGACTTAGTCGAGGACAGGGGAATACGTTTCTTCGTCATCGGAACGCAGGAAGAGCTTGATACTGTGGTCGGCAAGAAAGCTGATTACGTAGCTCAGACATACACACGCCCTGTTGACCTTGCTGACTTAATCAAGCGTCTGCAAAAAGAAGGCGAGGCAGTCGACAAGCTCAAAGAGTTCAAGAGCATCCTAATTGTTGACGACGACGCGACAGCACTCCGCTCAATGAAGAGCCTGCTTTCCACGCGCTACAAGATTCTCGTTGCAAGCTCAGGGATGAACGCTATAACGATTCTGGCGAAGAACAAAGTCGATCTCATCCTGCTTGATTTCGAGATGCCTATCGTGAACGGCCCGAAAGTCCTCGAAATGATACGCTCAGACCCCAACACAGCAAACATCCCGGTAATGTTCCTGACAGCGAAGGGCGACAAACGCAGCATCATGGAAGTGTTGCGCTTCAAGCCTGAAAAGTATCTGCTGAAGACAATGCTGCCCAAGGACATCCTCGACAGCATAGACGATTTCTTCAGGACAAGGAAATAGCCACACAACATACTCCATATAACACTCCTTTCTTCAAGCACAAGCCCTTTCCGCCAAAAACGGGGAGGGTTTTGCTTTACGCATAGCCCAGCCGCCTCAACGCCGCCGGGTTTCTTCTCCAGCCCGGAACAGCCTTAACCCACAAATCCAGGTAAACAGGAATCCCCGTAACATCCTCGATGGCTTTCCTTGCCTCGCCGCCGATTCTCTTCACCATCTCGCCGCCCGTGCCTATCACAATTTTCTTCTGCCCCTCAGTCTCAGTAACAAGAGTAGCGCGGATATACAGCTTCTTGCGGTCAGGATATTCCTCCGGGCTCTTGTACTCGTCAACCACAACAGCCACACAGTGAGGCACTTCATCGCGTAACATCATCAAAACTTTTTCGCGGATAATCTCGGAGGCCATGAATTTTTCTGTCGTGTCCATGAGAATATCAGGGTCATAAATCGCTTCACCCTCCGGGATATGAGGCATCACAGCGGCCATGAGGGCATCGAGTCCGCGCCGGGTCTTTGCGGAAACCGCGACTTTTTCTGCTGACGGGAGGAGTTCCCCGTAGAGCTCAAGGGCGGGTGATGGGTCTGATTTGTCGGACTTATTGGCGGCGAGAATGACCGGGATTTTCGCGGGCAGTATCCGGGCTGCCTCGTAATCGTCAGGCCTGAGCTTGCGTGTCCCGGCGTCAGCAAGCCAAAGCACACAGTCAGCATTATCTAGGGCATCAAGTATCGAGTCTGTGAGGAACAAGCCTAACTTGTCGTGTGAGTCTGGCGTGAAGAGTCCGGGTGTGTCGGTGAAAATGATTTGAGCGTCGGGGGCGTTGTAGATACAGCGGACGGAATTGCGTGTAGTCTGAGGCTTGGGCGATATGATGAGGGCATGTGTCTTAAGCAGGGCGTTGACGAGGGACGACTTGCCCGCATTGGGACGGCCGATTATGGTAACGACTCCGCACTTCATGGCCTGAGAGTGAATGTGTGTGGCAGAAGCTCGGTGAGTGTGAAAATTTCCGGGCCTGAAGGCGAGGCCATCACTACGAGAATATCCGGGCTGAACTCGGCGAGGGTCTGCCGGCAGGCTCCGCAGGGAGGGCAAGGGACAGTCATGTAGTCGTCCGAGTCTTCGTGCGAACCTACAACGGCGATTGCGACCGGGCTACGTTTGCCCAGTGAGACCATAGCGGCAACCCCGGAACGTTCCGCGCAAATCGTGAGGCTGTAGGAGGCGTTCTCTACGTTGCAGGACTGGAGGACTTCACCGTCAGCAAAAAGAATCGCCGCACCGACATGAAACCGTGAGTAGGGCGCGTAGGATTTCGATGCGGCATCGCGCGCAAGATCTAGGAGCGTCTCAGGTGTTACGGATGATGACGGCCATGTGTAATTTGAGGACATAATACCCCGCCTTTTGTGTGGAATTATGCGGGATATTGTACACTATCAGATGAACTTGTACGTCATGCTGTCGTTGAGGATAACTTCCTCGTAAGCAGTCATGAAGACAGCCCAGCGTTGTCCCGGCCGGGCGGAAATGTATTGACTTGCAGCCGATTGACTTTGCGATTTTCGCGGCCTCGTAGATTTCGCCGATGTTCTCCTTGTAGAGAAGGTACTTGTAGCTCACTCCGTATGACGGATGACTTGCGCCGAGCCTCGTTGCGTAGAAGCGTGAGTAGTCCGCAAGCGTGGCCATGTTGTCGATTATGCGGCTGAAGATGTCAGAATCCTCGGGGAGTCCCTTGAGCTTGTTGAAGGTCTTTGCGCTCCCTGCGTCAACAGACACACCTACCCATGTGCATTGGCTCAAAGCGTCGATGCAGGTGTTGATTCGCGTGCCGTTGGTTACGACCCCGATTTCGATTCCGTTGCGGGTTAGACGGTCAATGAAGACTGGAGTCGCAGGGTTGAGCAGGGACTCTCCGCCGCCAGCAACGCAGACTGCCTTCACGCCGGGATGGTATGAACCTGAGCTGCCCCAATTCGGGAGGAAGTCAGCAATTCTGCACAAGATTTTCTCACTGAGCATCCTTTTTCTGTGGTCGCGGATGTATCTTGCGTTGCACCACTCACAATTTAGGTCGCAGACGTTAGCGGGGTCTACGGTGATGAGGACGGGTGCGGGGACTGGACGGCCTCACCTGATGTTCTGCCAGCGGTCAATATGAGCCAAGAGCTTGAAGCTGTTGTAGGGATTCCAGCGTTTGAGGGCTTTCCATTCGCTTACGTGGAAGAGGGGGTTGCGTTCTGTCGGGGTCATCAGCGTCCGTGCCTCCCAACAGAGAAAGTAAGACTACTTGTCAGGGAATGAGTGTGAGGGCATAAGGGTCGCCAAGAGCTGAGAGCTGAGAGCTGAGAGCTGATTTTACCGGGAAATTCAAGCCGTGTCAATCTCCTTTCGTGTTGTGATTCTGGATGCCACGAATTATAGCATACATCAGCACGAATCCCCCTGCCCGCAAAAGACAAGGGGCATGATTTTCCGTGCTACCTTCCGAGAATGGCCTTGATGATTCTTTTGACGGGACGCGGAATGAGCTTCTTCACGCGGTTCTTCACCCGCCGGGCATAATATCTCAGTCTCCCGGTTCTGCTCACTACAGCACGGTGAAGCCCAAGTGCCTTGAGGTCAGCAAAGAATTTCCCGTAATCTCCCGGCTTGTCCCGGCACATGTAGTACATCTTGTTATGCTCAACCACAAACTTCACGTCAGCAGGAGACAGCGCGAAGTCCTCCGTATCAATCATCCGTAGTAGCTCTTCTCCTCGTTCCGTCCTCACGATGAAGACAGACACGCCGTCAGGATTCCACACACCCGAATCCCGGCGAGTCAGCCCCCAATAGTCCCCAAGAGTAATATCCGCCTGATGCCCCGCGTCCTTGAAGCGGCAGCCGTAGCAGGCCTCACGCGCATAGCCCCCGAAAGCAACACCGTAATCCGTCTCATAGAGAGGCTCACAGAATTTCCGGCCGTCTTCGAACTCGGCGAGAACATACGGGGGTGTCCAGCCCTTGGGCTTGTGCCTAGCGGTGAAAGACTTTATGCGGGAATTGTAGCGGCGTTCCAGCGAGTCTATGAACTGTTTGTGTACAGCGAGGGGAACAGGACCGTAACATATCAGGTCGGCGGTGTAGAGATTGCGTATACCGATGCTATTTGCGGCCATGTAGGATTTCAGCCCGGCAACATCACAGCCGAGTCCCGTGAAGAGAACCGGCCTTCCTTCCGTGAGTTTCCCGGCGACTGCCTGCCATAATGACACGTATTCGCCGTTGATGAGTACGCGCTTGTTCGTGGGGATGTACTTTGAGCCTTTGAGTTTGGGTAAGTCTGCGAGAGTCTCAGCACACGCAAATTCCGCTGACCTGAAGTCTGGTGAGTAACACGCTCCGAATACCGCGCCCCCTTTGCGGATTATTGCCTCAGAGAGTGCCGAAGCCCCCCCGCCGGATGATGACTGCAACAGTTTCGCCCGGTCAACGTAGTATCCTGAGTATGCCGTCAGCCGTGAAGAGTCAAAAAGCGAGTCGAGTCCTGAGTCCTGAGTCCTGAG
>JAFSKV010000044.1 GCA_017448795.1 Synergistaceae bacterium
GCTGTCAGACAGGGAATATATCTGCCCTGAATGCGGGTCAGTGATGGACAGGGACAAGAACGCAGCAATAAACCTGCGTGAGTGTGTGAAGTACCGTACCGCTGGCTAGGCGGGAAGGGGTTAAAAGGCCTCTGGACTGTCGGGCAAGCCTTAGTAGCTTACGCGAAAAGGGACAGGATGAACGAGGAATATTCTAGAAATGTTGATGGCATATTATCACACTTTTTTAGTAGCAGGATGAAACGATGACTATACGCTTGAAGTTCACTCATCAGGATTTCCAAGCAAGAGCCGCCGAGTCAGTGTGCGGGATATTCACGGGACAGCCGAATACTGACTCACTCCTCGCCGCAAGTGAAGGCCGGGCATTCCCCGTAATCCCAAATTCGGAACTCCGTATCACACGGTCTGACATTCTCGCCAATCTCAGGAACATTCAGCGCGGGAACGGACTCACCGAGTCAGAGTCTCTTGACGGACTCAGGTTCACGGTTGAGATGGAGACAGGGACAGGCAAGACTTACACCTACATCAAGACGATACACGAGCTTCAAGCAAGATACGGCTGGAGGAAGTACATAATAGTTGTGCCGAGCATAGCAATCCGCGAGGGTGTCAGCAAAACATTCCAGTCAACAAACGAACACTTCAAGCAGGATTACCGGGACAACATAGACTATTTCATCTACAACTCCGACAACATCGGGCAGGTTCAAGGTTTCGCTGAGGAAGGCGGAATTTCCGTAATGATCATCAACTCCCAAGCCTTCAACTCACAGACTGAATCCCGGCGCATAAGGCAGGAGTCTGACAGCTTGGGCAGCAGGAAGGCAATCGACATTATAGCCGTGACGAGGCCTATTGTGATTATTGACGAGCCCCAATCAGTCGAGGGCGACAAGACGGTGAAGGCTCTTGAGGATTTCAGGCCGCTGTTCACTCTGAGATATTCCGCGACACCGAGAGACTACTACAACTTAGTGTACAGGCTTGATGCTGTTGACGCGTACAACAAGAAGCTCGTGAAGAAAATCTGCGTTACAGGAATGACGATGACCAACATATCCGCGCAGGGAAGCTATGTTTACGTCAAAGGAATAATCAAGTCCGAGCATGACCCGGAGGCGATAATAGAGTTTGACGCGAGGCAGTCAGCAGGAATCAGGAGGGTAACACGCAAGGTTGTTGACGGTGCGAATCTCTATGAAATGTCGGGGGGGCTTGATGAGTACCGGGCAGGCTACATCATCAGGAGCATCAACGCTCTGACTAATACGGTTGAGTTCTTGAACGGGCTGAAGGTTGCGCCGGGTGAGATTTCCGGCCTCACGAACGAGGACCAGTTCAGGCGGTTACAGATACGTGAGACTATAGAGCGTCATCTGAGGAAGGAAAGTCAGCTTTACTCTCAGGGAATAAAAGTGTTGTCGCTGTTCTTCATTGACAGTGTGGAGAAGTACAGGAGCTACGCGGGTGATGAGGCTGTTCCGGGAATTTACGCGAGAATGTTCGAGGAAGAATACCGCGAGGCAGTCCGTGAGTTTCAGCGGGAAGTCAGCGGGGAATATGCGGGGTATCTTGCCGGGATTGAGGCTGTGAGGACGCATGAGGGGTATTTTTCTGTCGACAAAAAGAATCACATGACTGACAGCAAGATAACATCAAGGAAGGACGGCACTACTGACGACATATCAGCCTTTGACTTAATCATGCGCGACAAGGAGAAGTTGCTTGTCCTTGACCCGAAGAAATCCCCTGTCAGGTTTATATTCTCACACTCTGCATTGCGTGAGGGCTGGGACAATCCCAACGTCTTCCAGATTTGCGCGCTCAGGAACAGCACAAGCGACATCAGACGCAAACAGGAAGTCGGACGCGGACTCAGGCTCTGCGTGAACCAGAACGGCGACAGGGTAGACTCTGAGATTGCTGGCGCGGGTGTGCAGGACGTGAACGAGCTCACCGTGATAGCCAGTGAGAGCTACGCGGCAATGGTGAAGGGATTGCAGGATGAATACAAGGAAGTTACCGGCAGCAGCTTGGGTGTTCCTCCTATTTTCGACACACGCAGGGCAAGAACAGGGAGGGTAAACCGCAGAATCTTGGAGTCCCCTGAGTTCACGGAGTTCTGGCGCAAGATCAACCGCAAGCCTGTCTACTCTGTCAGCTTTGACGGGGGCGAGTTCATACGGGGCTGTGTCAGCGAGCTCAACAAGGAGATGAACATATCGCGTGCGATGATAACGGTTGAGCATGGGACGATGACGGCTGACGGCTCCGGCGTAACGTTCACGAGGGACAGCAGGCGCACCATTGAGGCGGAATACAGGGCCGGGAATGTCAGGTATGACGTTGTCGGGAGGATTGCCGGGACAACGGAGCTTCCCCGCCGGGTAATCGCCGAGATTCTGAAGGGTGTTGACCGTGAGACATTCGGAATGTACAGGAGGAACCCGGATATATTCATCACTGAGGCCGCGAGAATCATACTTGCCCGGAAAAATTCAGTTTCTTCCGCCCGCATAGCCTACAAGCTCCTAGACACGCCCGCATGCACGGAAGATTTCCGGGACACCTGCGACATCATGCGCGCCGACTCAATGACCGCAGAGACCCCCAAGCGCGGACTCTATGACCTCACAGCCTGCGACTCAAAGGTTGAGCGGGATTTTGCCGTTGAGGCTGACAGTGAGGAGACACTTTTCGCGCACATCAAGCTGCCTGCGTCATTCATCATTCCTACACCGGGAAGGGGATATATTCCTGACTGGGGGATAATCACGAAGGACGGCCGTGTGTTTGTCGCAGAAACGAAGGGAGTAACGGACAAATCAGGGCTGAGATTTTCGGAGGAAGCGAAGATTTCGTGCGCGGAAAAATTCTTCAGAGAAGCCGGAGTAAGGTACACAGTAGCATCAAGTTTTGACGGACTTATGAGTCGCATTCAGGGTTAAATCTCGCAACAACTGCTATAATAATTCCACATTCCATAACAATCCAAAGGAGGAAACTTCAGCATGAAGCTCAAACTCTCAGCGGCAATAATGCTAGTGTGCGCTATGTTTGTGTGCGCGTCATTCGCAGCCGAACCCGCAAAGTTCCACATCGGAGTCATGACCGGGACAGTCTCACAGTCAGAGGACGACCTAAGAGGCGCGGAACTCATGATCGAGAAATACGGCGACGCTAAGGACGGCGGAATGATCGTACACATCACCTACCCCGACAATTTCCCGTCAGAGCAGGAGACCACAATCAGCCAGATAGTCGGGCTTGCTGACGACCCGCTCATGAAGGTTATCGTCGTCAACCAGGCAGTACCCGGAACAGCGGAGGGCTTCAGGAGAGTTCGTGAGAGACGGAGCGACATTCTCCTTCTCGCCGGCGAACCCCACGAAGACCCCGGCGTAATCACGGAGGCCGCTGACATTTCCACGCACACCGACCACATAGGGCGCGGCTACACAATCCCTCTAGGTGCGCAGAAGATGGGCGCAAAGACGTTCGTACATATCTCGTTCCCCCGTCATATGAGCTACGAGACTCTCGGACTGAGACGCGCAATCATGGAGGAAGCCTGCAAGGACCTCGGCATCAAGTTTGTGTTCGAGACAGCCCCCGACCCCACAAGCGATGTAGGAATGGCCGGAGCACAGCAGTACATTCTTGAGAACATGCCCGCGTGGATCGAGAAATACGGCAAGGACGCGGCTTTCTTCTGCACGAATGACGGACACACTGAGCCTTTGCTCCGTCAGGTCGCGGCATTGGGCGGCTACTTTGTGGAAGCAGATTTGCCCTCGCCCCTCATGGGCTATCCCGGAGCGTTGGGGATTGACCTCTCGAAGGAGCAAGGAGACTGGCCCGCAATCCTCAAGAAGGTAGAAGAGGCTGTAATCAAAGCAGGCGGCGGCGGAAGAATGGGGACTTGGGCGTATTCATGGGGCTACACGACAACGGCGGCTCTTGTTGAGTACGGCAAGCGTTATGTTGAGGGGACATTCACGAACAAGCTCGGTTCTGCTCAGGCACTGCGTGATATGAGGACTGCTTACGATGAGTTCTGCCCCGGCGCGCATTGGGGAGCAAGCTACTTCACCGATGCTGTTACCGGCGTGAAGAACACAAAGTTTGTCCTTCTGAGACAGGATACTTACGTACTCGGCGGAACATATCTCGGACTTGCTGAGGTTGAGATCCCGGAAAAGTACTTCCACATCCGCATGACCCCTCCAGAGAAGTAGGACACAGTGATTAGTGATGAGTGATTGGTGAGTAGTAATCAGTGAGCAAACTGACCGCTACACACTACAAACTAGACACTAGATTTTTGCGGGGAGTGCGTGGAAACTGTCTGCGCATTCCCCTTTTTTCTGACACATAAGAGGTGATTATTTTGTCGGAAGGTAACACACCATTATTACGGCTTGACCACATAGGCAAGGAATTTTACGGCAACCGCGTATTGTCGGACATCTCGTTTGACATCAATGCGGGCGAAATCATCGGCTTAGTCGGCGAAAACGGCGCGGGAAAATCTACCCTCCTCAACATACTTTTTGGGATGCCCGTAATCTCATCGACAGGCGGACACGAAGGCAAGATACAGATTGACGGAAGAAACGTGAACTTCACTTCCCCGAATCAGGCACTCGCACACGGTATCGGCATGGTTCATCAAGAATTTTCCCTCATACCCGGATTCACAGCCGCCGAAAATATTTTGCTCAACCGCGAAGTTCTCAACGGGTCATCAATGAGCTACCTTTTCAGCGACCGCGTATCAACCCTCAACCGCACGGCCATGAACGAGCGCGCAAGGGCGGCAATAAACACATTGGGCGTGAACATAAGCCCCTACATGTCGGTAAGCGAAATGCCCGTAGGCTACAAGCAGTTCATCGAGATAGCCCGCGAGATTGACCGCAAGAATACCCGCCTTCTTTTCCTCGACGAACCTACAGCAGTCCTCGCCGAATCTGAAGCCGAAATCCTCATAGCCGCCCTCAAGAAATTAGCCCGCTCAGGAATCGCAATCGTATTCATCTCACACAGACTGAGCGAGGTCAAAGAGTTGTGCCACAGAATACTTGTTCTCAGGGACGGAAGACTCATTACTGACAGACCAGCCGATGAACTCACAACAAGGCAGATAGCTTCCCTCATGGTTGGCCGTCAGTCATCATCCGTAGACTTGGAGAAGCACGAAATCCCGGAGGAAATCCCCGCAGAGCCTGAGACTGCCGACTCCGTTCTTGCTTCGCCCAAAAAGAAGAAGAAAATCCGTCCTGCCCTCAAGGTCGAGCATCTCTGGGTAGACATGCCCGGTGAAACAGTGCGTGATGTGTCGTTCGAGGTGAAGAAGGGTGAAATTTTCGGCATAGGAGGACTCGCAGGTCATGGCAAGCTAGGCATCCCCAACGGCATAATGGGACTCTACCCGGCTGGCGGAACTGTGAGGCTGTTCGGGCGGAAATTGACACTCAACAAGCCCCGTGCCGCTTTGGGCAGAAAGATGGCTTTCGTCAGCGAGGACAGAAGGGGAGTCGGACTGTTACTGGATGAGCCGCTTGACTGGAACATTACCTTCACGGCCATGCAGACACAGGGAAGATTCCTGCTTGGGATTCCGTATATCTTCCAGGTACGCAACGAACACGCGATGCGCAGGGAAGCCCGGAAGTTCATCGACAGCCTTAGCATCAAATGCACCGGGCCGGGACAGCTTGCGGGCGAATTATCCGGCGGCAATCAGCAGAAAGTGTGTCTAGCAAAAGCCTTCGTACTCCGTCCCAACATATTACTCATCTGCGAGCCAACGCGGGGAATCGACATCGGCGCAAAGTCCCTCGTCCTCGACACCCTCAAGGAGTACAACCGCGAGAACGGCACAACGATTATCATCACCAGCTCGGAGCTTGAGGAGTTGCGGAGCGTGTGCAACAGGGTAGCAATTGTTGACGAGGGGAAAATCGCCGGGATACTGCCAGCGTCGAGTCCTGCTGAGGATTTCGGAATGCTCATGATGGGGCAGACAAGACATGATGAGGAAGGTGAGGAGTCAGCATGATACGGAGATTCATACAGAACGCGGGATGGCCGAGGATAATCATCGCGCTTTTCCTGCTTGGGCTGTTCATTGCCGCCCCGTTCGTTGGAGTGAGGGTAGACACGTCGCTGTCGAACACTCTCGTGCGCTTCGGGATGAACGGCGTTATGGTGCTTGCTATGATACCGATGGTACAGGCTGGGTGCGGGCTGAATTTCGGCCTGCCTCTGGGGATTATCGCGGGGCTTCTGGGCGCAACATTGTCGATTGAGTGGAACACGGAGATTCTAGCGTGGCTTTCGGGGCTTGGGACTCAGTACAAAATTTCGTGGCTCAATGACATGTTCGTTACGGCGTGGAGAGAGCCCCTCGGCTTTGCGTCGGCAATAATTATCGCTGTCCCAATTGCGGCAATACTGGGCTGGTTTTACGGCAAGCTCCTTAACCGCGTGAAGGGCGACGAGATGATGATTGCTACGTATGTGGGATTCTCGTCCGTGTCTTTCATGTGCATTGCGTGGTTACTCCTCCCGTACAAGCACCCCACGATGGTTTGGGGCTATGCGGGTAAAGGTTTGCGCACAACAATCAGCGTCGAAGGCTACTGGCTTCATGTCCTGAGCGACTCACTTGCCCTCAACATTCAGACGGATGATATTCACCTCTACATACCCACGGGGATGCTGATATTCTTTGCGGTTATGGCGGTGCTTGTGTGGATATTCATGCGGACTAAGACGGGCACGGCCATGACAGCGGTCGGCTCAAACCCGGAATTTGCGCGGGCATCGGGCGTTAATGTCGACCACATGAGGACGGTTGCCGTGATGATGTCGACAATACTCGGCGCGGTTGGAATCATCGTCTACGAGCAGAGCTTCGGCTTCATTCAGCTCTACATGGGACCGTTCTACATGGCTCTTCCTGCTGTAGCGTCAATCCTTCTCGGAGGCGCGAGCGTCAACAAGGCCGGAATCCTCAACGTGATAGTCGGGACGTTCCTCTTCCAGGGGATTCTCACCATGACACCGAGCGTAATCAACAGCTACTTGCAGACTGACATGTCGGAGGTCATACGGTTAATCGTGAGCAACGGAATGATACTCTATGCTCTCACAAGAAAGGTGCGTGCCGGAAGATGAGAAAAATTTTCGACCTTGTCGCAAATAACGCGGTCCCGGCAGTCTTCATCATAATATCGGCGTTCGCAATCCCTCTGTCCGGGTACTCGGCAAGCTACCTGATTCAGGAATTGCTGACACGAATCGGGCGCAACTCGTTCCTGATACTCTCACTGCTGATTCCCATCATGGCCGGAATGGGTCTGAATTTCGGAATGGTTCTCGGAGCTATGGCCGGGCAGATAGGACTCCTGTTCATATGCGACTGGGGAGTCGTTGGGATTCCGGGAATGGTTCTCGCCTGCCTCATAGGGACTCCAATCGCAATAGTACTCGGAATATTCTGCGGCCATGTCCTCAACCGCGCAAAGGGGCGTGAGATGGTTACGTCATACATACTCGGTTTCTTCATCAACGGCGTGTACCAGATGACCGTGCTGTATCTCATGGGCTGGGTGATACCGATAACGAACCCCGCGCTTCTTCTCTCACGGGGCTACGGTGTGAGGAACGCTGTGAGCCTCTTGGGCATTCGCGGAGTCCTCGACAACCTCATTCCCACAATCATCACCGGGACTCAGGGAGCAGGGCAGTTCCTCAGCGTCAACGGGGCAAAGTCATACATACTCATGCAGATACCGTTCCTTGAGGGGGCAATAAGGATACCGCTTGCGACTCTTGTTGTGATTGCGCTGTTCTGCGTGTTCATCGTGTGGTTCAGGAAGACCAAGCTCGGACAGGACATGAGGGCAATAGGACAGAGCCAAAGCGTAGCCGACAGCTCCGGGATTCCCGTCAACCGTACAAGAATTATCGCAATCGTAATCTCGACGGTGCTTGCCTGCTACGGTCAGATAATCTACCTTCAGAACATGGGGACTCTCAACACCTACAACAGCCACGACCAGACCGGAATGTTCTCTATAGCCGCGCTGTTGATTGGAGGGGCGAGCGTATCACGTGCAACAATCGCAAACGTTTTCGCGGGGGTAATACTGTTTCACCTGATGTTCATCGTTGCACCTGTAGCCGGGAAAAATCTCATCGGTGATGCTCAAATCGGGGAATATTTCCGTGTGTTCGTTTCTTACGGGATAATCGCGATTTCGCTCGTCCTTCATGCGTGGAGGCGCAACCGTGAGCGTGAGGCGGCCCGGAGGAGTCTCCGCGGCAACAAAGGAGGCGAGTAACGAATGACTGAGATTCTGAACGAGTACGCGGGGCTTGTGATGCCGTATCTTGAGGCTTGGGGAATCAGTTTGTGCCAAGCGGGATTGATTGCGCTCGTCGTTGTGTGGCTGTTGCTGTACGTGCTGCGGGGCGTGAGTTTCTTCCGCTTTCTCATGAGGTGGTATCAGCGTCTGATTGTGGTTTGCGGACTGGCTGCGCTGGGATTCTGGCTGTTCTACATTGGCCGTGAACATCAAATCTTCCTCGACAACAAGGCAGTGAATGACTATAAGCCGCTTGAGCAGGTCAACGTGAGCATTAACGGCGGTGAAGCCGCGGAGCTTATGCCGAGGGACCGGGACATGCGCAAGACTGTCGGGCCTGAGTTCGAGATTAAGGCGGAAATTTTTGACGACAAGGGCGGAATAGTGAACACAATAACGCGCCGGGTTGTTGTAGGTTGCAGCAAGGACATAATGATTAGCCTGCCGATTTTGGCGGGAGGGTCTGAGGATTTCGTGATGCCTTCGCCGAGATGATGAGGACATGAGCATACTCACGAGGGCTGTAATACGCGAGAAAATCCAGCACGTGATGAGGGCCGCCGATGGTTACCGCTGTGTGAGGCTGGATATATATAAGCTGTCGACTCCGACAACAGGCGTTACGACGTGGAGATTCTGGTCAACCCTAAAGGATGTATTAGGTGAGGGCGAACCGATATACTTCATTGACCGCGTAATCATGAAGTCGGGAAAGCCCTTCAATGACGGCTCACATATAGTGTACGTGAACGCGTCGCATCAGGATTTCGGGACGGCACTGGGAAAGCTCATGCATGATTTCCACTGTGTGAAGTCAAAAGATATGACCGACCCGGTTTTTGCTAGGAAGGCGCGTGAGCTGAAAGGAGATTGGGAGTGAATACGCTTGAGCAAATCGCCGAGGCCTGCGGTTTATCTCTCCAGCGTGTACAGGAACTCGCCTCACAAAACTAGCCACGTTCACACACGGAAGGTCAGCGGATTCATTCCCTACCTTCCGTATTTCATCCCCCCAGCCTGCTCAGTCTCGCCAGCTTCTCCCCCCCAATAACCGCAAACTGTTCCTCCAGCAAATCAATAAACCTCCGGCAATGATGGTTCAGGTATCTCTGCTTGCTGTATATCACGTAGAGTTTCAATAGGACAGGCTCACCCCTGAAATACAGCGGAAATATGTTCACGTCATCCGAAATATGATAGTGCCAGCGCGCAAGATTCATGTGGGACGTGAAGCACCCGGCTAATCCGGCGTTACACACAGGAGCCATTATCGTTGTGTACCCGGCCTTAAGGTAAACACGAGGCTCATACCCCGCATCGTCAAAGCACCGCGCAATCCTCCGCCCCATCCTTCCACGCGGCGACACAATCAGGAACGGCAGCCGCGAAAAGTCCCCAAGGTCAGCCCCGTTTATCGCACGCTCGCGCAGAGAGTTCATATCATCCCCGTAATGACTGTAAAGCAGCCTGTCAGACACGCAGAAATACACAGGGTCTTCGTAGGTAGCTTTGACGTTCACCTTGAGCTTTCTTGCGTCAGTGTCAACAGTAACAGCAAAGTCAACCTGATTCTTCTGAACGAGGACTTCAGAGTCATCACTTGTCCTGTCTACTAGGTCAATTGTTACGTTGGGATATTCCGCCGAAAATTTTTCCAGCACATTGGGCAGGTAGTAGTTGAAGCGCGGTGAGCTTGCAGAAAGGGTGATCTCTCCTATGTCGCTTTCCAGTGTGTCGACAAGCCGGGCCTTAAGGTTGATTTCTTCTTTGTGGACTGACTGGGCAAACCTGAGAACTTCTTTTCCCGCCCCCGTGAGCTGAAGTGTTGGGTAACGGTAGAAGAGCTTTGCGCCGTAATACGCCTCAAGCCGTGCGATGTGGTTGCTCAGTGTCTGCTGTGAGATGTGAAGTCTTCCTGCCGTCCTCGTAATGTGCAAGTCCCGTGCCGTCTCAGCAAAGTAATACAGGCTCTCAAGCTCCATGATGATTCCCCCCCGGAATTTTTGCTGACAGTATATCAAGATTCATGCTCACGTTTCAGCCTCATGCAGGACTCGCGGTTCATGGCGTAAAACTCCTCGCGTGTCATCTTGCGGCTGAAGAATATATCGTACATGGCATCAATGTTGCAGATTACCGGGCGGGAGTCATAGATTGTGCATAAGTCATTATCGCGGTCGAGGTAGATGCATGTCCCTGTTCTGTCGTCGAAAGCCTCAAGCATCTTTATCCCGGAAATGTGCCTACAGCAGAGTCCGCAGCAGTCGCAATTGAACATGGCCGGATGATTCCTCCTTGCGTGGTATAGTTCTCATGTGCTAATACTACACTAACACAGAAATCATTTACCGTTTAGGTCTTAACTTTCTCGGAGGCCTTCACTAGGTCTGACTGGGTTACAATAGTAAGACGCTTCGACAGCAGAGAGTCCGACTCATCGAGGAACAACACAGCATCTTCACGTTCAGCCGCCATAGTCTTGCCCGTTCCCGGCGCACCGTAAAAGCTCATAGCCGATACCGCGTTGAGGATCTTCCGCGTGATAGCTGAGGGATAATTTCTAGTAGTCGAACTCGCTGGGTTCATCATGTGAGTCCTGCTTGGGTTTTGCTGACGGGGGGAGATTCTGAGGCCGGTAATCCGGGTTGAGCCTCTGATAGTTCAGGCGGACACCAACGGGGCAGGCGAATATTTCTGTGATTGCTGACGTGATTTCGGATTCATGGCCGGGACGTTTGGCGTTCTCCATGATGCAGACTGAAGCAGAGTCGCCCTCGAAAAACTCAATGTCAGAGCCGAGAAGGTCTGTTACTTCAGGGTCAGGCGTTGTACTCTCGCCTTTATCAGCTCAATATCATCCGTCATTTTTCCGCCTGATGTCGCCCCAATAATATGGGTGAATCCTCTCTCCCTTGCTTTCTTGAGGACTTCAGATGTGGCCAGTAACGACATTTTCCTTCCTCCATTCTTCTATGCGTAAATGCGGCCGCCTTCATGTACATCTGACGAAATTTCATCGCCCTCAACTTCAAGATACCTGTTCCGCTTTATGTCCTTCAGCTTTACTTTGCGTGCGTTCCTGTTGACCGTGTCAATGATTGCCTCCTGAAAATCGTTGTTCCTCATTGCTTCGCGGAGTCTGCGCTTGTCAATTATGCCCTTCACATGACGAGGTACTTCTCAACTCCGAAATCAATAACCGTTCTGCATGAGTTCATCACGAGCCGTTATCCAGTCCATGACCTCATCAAATGTGAATGTTGTTACCGTTGAAGCTTCACCGAAATTGCGCTTGAGGGTCTCTTCACTTTCCCTGAGCTTTCTTTCCTTCATACGAACCGCGAGCCTGTCCGCAACAGCACCAACAACCAGACCGCCCGCAAAAGTCCCTGCGAGTGTCATCAATCCGACTTCCAAATTATTCTTGTGGCCATGACAACACAGACTTGTGAAAATGACAAGCATTCACGATTTTACATTGTGAGGCCGCGAAAATATAATCTCACCATTCACACAAATCAACAAAATCCAACATAAAGAGGTGTCATCACATGAGCCAGATGGCTATAGCACTGCTCATCCTCGCAATAACTATCATCCTGTTCATCTGGGAGCCCGTCCCAATCCTCGTAACAGCAATAGGCGCGTCAATCGCTTATGCTTACGCCGGAATCATCCCAATCAAGGACATCTTCGCGGGCTACAACAGCACAACAATAGTCCTCCTTGCCGGAATGATGATTGTCGGCTCATCACTCTTCCACACGGGAGTAACCGACATCATAGGCGCGAAAATGGTGAAGCTCACGGGCAAGAGCGAGCGCAATATCGTCCTTGCTACCCTCATAGTCTCGTGCGCGTTAAGCTCCGTATGCTCCAACATCGGAGTCATGACCGCAATGGCTCCCCTAGTTACCGCAATGTGCCTCTCAGCAGGACACGGGCCTTCACGGACTCTCATGGCTCTTCTTTTCGGCGCACAGTTCGGCGGCTTCGTTACTCTTGTCGGAGTCGGGTCTAACGCATCGGCGGCTAATGCTATGGCTGACTTAGGGCTTACACCTTTCGGGTTCTTCGGGATTACTCCGTTCGGCTTGGGAGTGTGTGTGCTTGGGACATTGTATTTCGCTTTCGTGGGAATGAAATTCATCCCTGATACAGGGTACATTCCAGAGTTCGCCAAAGCCGAGAAGAAACCCTTTGACCCCAAGAAGGCAACAATAGCATGTATCACAATGGCGGCTGTACTTGTCGTTATCGCAATGAGTCCCAAGAATATGCCCATGCATGTGGCGGCGGTTATAGGCTCTCTCGTCATCATGGGGACTAAGTGCATGACCGTCCGCGAAGCTATCGAGGCTGTTGACTGGAACTGTATGCTGCTCGTAGGCTCACTCACCGCGATTTCTACGGGCGTGAAGAACTCAGGGGCCGGCGACGCTGTGGCGGGAATAATCCTCCAGATACTCGGCGACAACCCAAGCACCTTCATGATTACGACGGTGATGTTCCTTGCGGCGGCGTTGCTGACACAAGTCATGTCCAACATCCCAACAATAATGTTATTCATGCCCATCGGCGTATCAATCGCAAAAGCTATCAACGTCAGCCCATACCCTATCTGCATGATAATCACACTTGCAGGCGCGGCATCATACGCGACTCCCTTCGCTGCCCCGCAAAACATGATGACTGTAGGCTGGACGAACTACAAATTCACCGACTACCTCAAAATCGGCCTGCCCATGCTCCTTGTTACGTGGCTGGTAATCGTCGCAATCATCC
This sequence comes from Synergistaceae bacterium, assembly GCA_017448795.1. Lineage (GTDB taxonomy): Bacteria > Synergistota > Synergistia > Synergistales > Aminobacteriaceae > JAFUXM01. The sequence continues at coordinate 13,170 of JAFSKV010000044.1, forward strand.
CGGTGTACATGCCCTACTAAAAGCTAGTGGCTAGTGATTAGTGATTAGTGGCTAGTGATTAGTGGCTAGTGAACAGTAAAATGTGAAAGGTGAGCGCATGAAAAACGTAATCGATATGCACGTTCACACAAGCCCTGACGTTGTAGCCCGGAAACTCAGCGACATTGAGCTTGCGGAAAGATTCAGGGATGCGGAATTCACTGGTGCGGTCATAAAGTGCCACTACTCAGACACAGCACCAAGAGCCGCCCTCCTCAACGAACGCTACAAGGGCATGAAGTTTTTCGGCGGAATAACCCTCAACCGTCAGGCAGGAGGCATTAACCCCCAAGCAGTCGAGGCCAGCGCGAAAATGGGAGGCTGTTACGTCTGGTTTCCCACAATGGACGCTAGGCACTACCTGAATCACAGGAAGGCTGACGCAGCAAACGGTATCAGCATTCTTGATGATGAGGGCGGAATTATCCCGGAGGCTTTGAGGGTCTTGGAGACGGCGGGGAAGTACAACATGCTTGTTGGCACCGGGCATATGAGCGCAGATGAAGGGATGGCGTTAGTCCGCGAAAACGTGAAGATAGGCTGCCGGATTGTCCTGACACACGCAGACAACCCCGCCGATTTCTACACCGTCCAGCAGCAGGAAGAAGCGGTAAGTATGGGGGCGGTTGTTGAACACAGCTACTTCACGATATACTACCAGCGTACCCCGATCGAATTAATGTGTGAGCAGATACGCGCTGTAGGAGTGGAGAATGTATTTCTCTCGTCTGACTTGGGACAGCCGGCTTCCCCGTACCCTGACGAAGGGCTGAGAGATTTTGCGGAACTCATCCGCGCAAACGGCTTCAGTGAGAGTGAAACCCGGTCAATGTTCCGGGACACCCCGGCGAGTCTGCTGGGAATATAGATACAGGAGGAATTATCGTTATGTCGCTCAGGTTAGGATTTATCGGTTTCGGCGAGGCGGCCTACAACATGGGCAAAGGCCTCAAGGGCGAGGGCTTCGAGGACATCAAAGCCTATGATGTCGTCATGGACAGGGAAGGCCCGATGCGCGACACGGTGCTGAAACGCTGTGAGGACTCGAAAATCACGGCAGTCTTCTCCGCAAAGGAACTCGTGGAGAACAGCGACTTTGTTGTCATCGCAGTACCCGCAAGATTCACAGCGTCAACCGCTGACGGTCTCAGGCAATACGCAAGGGCAGGACAGCTTTTCGCCGACGTAACAACCGCGCTCCCACCCGTCAAAGAAGCTCAGGCGAAGGCATATGCTGAACTCGGCGCGGATTACATCGACTCGGCAATGCTGGGCTCACTCATGGCACTCGGCCATAAAGTCCCAATCCTCGCTTCAGGCAAGGGCTGCAAGAAGTGGCACGACACAATGAACCCCTACAACATGAAGATTTCCCTCGTCAACCCTGACGACCCCGACAACACCAAAGCAGGCGAGGCCTCAAAGATCAAGCTCGTCCGCTCGGTGTTCATGAAGGGCATCGAGGGACTCATTGTTGAGACATTGCTATTCGCCCGGAAATGCGGAGTCGAGGACTATATTCTGTCGTCAATCTCCAACTCAATGAACCGCGACAAGTTCGAGGATATTGCGCTGAGGATGGCCGGAGCTGATCTCATTCACTCAGAGCGCAGGAGCTTCGAGGTCGGCGAGTCAATGGAACTCATGAAGGAAGTCGGTGTTGAGCCGCTCATGGCACAAGGCACAAAGGACAGGTTAGCACGGACGGCGGCACTCGGTCTCAATGAGGAGCTTCACGGAATCGTTCCCAAAGAGTTCGGCAGGATTTATGCTCTCTGGGATGAGAAAAAGTACAGCTAAGGAGGATTTACCATGAGGAAAGTATTTGCGTTCGCTCTCGTTGTCGTTATGGCTCTTGCGGGGTCATCGTTCGGTGCTGACTGGCCCGCGAAAACCGTCAATGTCGTTCTCCCTTACGGTGCAGGCGGAGACACTGATACATACTGCCGTCAGTTGTTCCAGAGAGTCAGCAAGGTTACAGGGCAGACTTTCGTGGTCATCAACCAGCAGGGAGGCTCAGGAATCGTTGCGGCTATGGATGTCATGAACAAGCCCAATGACGGCTATACTCTTCTGTTCAACCACACAGGCGCGGCACTCGTTCAGGAAGCTACAGGGATGGTTGATTTCTCGTACACAAAGGATTTCGAGAACTGCTGCACGGTTGCCATTGATGAGACGTATTCACTTGTAGCGATTTCACCAGAGGGCGAGTACAAGCAGTACAGCAAGGGCTGGAAGACTCTCGCGGACATGCTGGCCTACGCAAAAGAGAATCCCGGCAAGGTCAGGTATTCGACAGTCTTCGGGTCAACAACTGAGTATGTCGGGACAATGCTTGAGATGCAGGCGGGAGTCCAGTTCGACAACATCAACGTAGGGACTTCCGGCGGTGAGAGAATGGCGGCCATGTTAGGCGGTCAGGTTGATATTCTCGCGGCTAACTACATGCAGGTGAAGGACTACATCGAGAAGGGCGATCTTGTTTGCCTGGGCGTAATGTCGAAGCAGAGAGTCCCCGGAATCGATTACCCGACGTTCACGGAGCTGGGATATGACAAAGTAGTTACGGCGAAAAAGTACGAGGTCAAATTCCCCAAAGGCACAGACAAGGCAATAGTCGACAAGCTCGCGGCAATCTGCAAGGATATAGTACTCGGCGACCAGTCATATGCTGACGTTCTGAAGGTCTACTACGCACAGCCCCTCTACAGGGACGCGGAACAGATGAACCGTGAAGACCCGGAGGAAGTCAAGGAGCTTGAAGCGGGACTCGCCGCCGACTAGTCCAAGGATGAAGGAATTTCCGCCTGACAATGTGAGAGTTGCGGGCGGATTTTTGTTACAAGGAGGGAAAATCTCAATGACCAACAAGACACGCGATATTCTCTGCTCAATCATAGTGCTTGCGTTTGGCGCGGCCATGATCTACTTCGTGAAGGACGTTCGCAGGGTCATACGCTCGGATGTGGGCTCTGCGTTCGTCCCGACACTGATAGGCTGGTGCATAGTCGCAACAGGGGCGGCAAAGTTACTGTACTCAGTCTTCACCGGCCTCAAGGAAGAGAACAAGAAGATTGTCTTCGACCAAGACTTCTTCGGCGGAATCGGGACAATCGTCCTCATGGTGCTGTACATGCTCGCGTTCCAGCCCGTCGGGTTCGTTGTGGCGAGCGCGGTGTACCTGTTCCTGCAGATGCTCCTGTTCAGCGAGAAGAGTAACAGGAAGATTCTGCTCTTTGCGGTGATAGCGGTGCTGTTGCCTCTTGCGGTTGACGCGCTGTTTGTGTTCGTGATAAAGATGCCGCTTCCTGTCGGCGTTTTCGGATTCTAGGGGGTGGACTTCATGATAGCAGACGCATTAGCCAACGTAATGAACCCTGTATGCCTGTTCCTGATCTGGGCGGGCACGGTGATAGGAATAATATTCGGCTCAGTCCCCGGACTGTCGGCGACAATGGCAGTGGTCCTCTTCCTCCCGATGACGTTCTCGCTTGAGGCCACGAGGGGAATAGCTCTTCTTGTCGGCTTGTACATGGGCGGAATTTCCGGCGGGTTAATCTCGGCAATCCTCCTCAAGATTCCCGGGACTCCCTCGTCAATCTCAACAGTGTTCGACGGCGGCCCCATGGCTGAGAAAGGCGAGGCAGGCCGGGCGTTAGGCGTTGGAATCCTGTACTCGTTCATCGGCTCAATTCTCGGAATCCTCGCGCTTATGTTCATCAGCCCCATGCTCGCGAAGGTGTGCCTGCTTTTCGGCCCTGCGGAATATTTCTCGGTGGCTGTGTTCTCGCTGACGATAATTGCGGCGCTGTCGGGAAAAGACATGCTCAACGGGCTAATCGCGGGCTTGACGGGGCTGGCCTTGTCGATGGTCGGAATGGCACCGATAGACACGAAGGTGCGCTACACTTTCGGCAACTACCAGCTGCTTAACGGCTTCGACATCACGGTGCTTCTCATCGGAGTGTTCGCGGTTACGGACATCATACTTGCCGGGTTCGGACGTAGGACGCTTGCGCAGAGGCTGGAGCAGAAGAAGTACCAGTTACGCGGCTACGGAATCTCAATGATAGAGTTCATCCAGCAGATACCCAACGCGATAATCTCATCAATCATCGGCATCATAATCGGCATACTTCCCGGAATCGGCGGGTCAACAGCAGGACTCTTAGCGTACACTGCGGAGAAGTCGCGCTCAAAGCACCCTGAGAAGTTCGGGACTGGCATAATCGACGGCGTGATAGCGTCCGAGACCTCGAACAACGCGGTCATAGGCGGCTCGCTCGTACCGTTGCTGTGCATGGGCATTCCGGGCAACACGGTAGCGGCGGTGTTCCTTGGCGGGCTTCTGGTTCACGGCATCAACCCCGGGCCATTGATCTTCGACAAGAGCGGCGTGTATGTCTACGGGATATACTTCGCGCTGATTGTGGCGAGCGTCTTCATGCTGATATTCGAGCGTGCTGGCCTTCGGATTTTCGCCAAGCTCCTCGACATCCCCAAGCATATATTGCTCCCGATAATCATGGTGATGTGCTGCGTAGGAGCGTATTCGAGCAACAGCAGAGTCTTTGACGTACAGTGTGTGCTTTTCTTCGCGCTGCTGGGACTGATGTTCAAGTGCTTCAGGATACCTTCAACGCCGCTGATAATCGGGTTCATACTCGGCTCAATGTTCGAGGAGAATCTGAGGATGGCGCTTCAGGCGAGTCATGGGAACTGGATGATATTCGTGCAGAGGCCTATATCGCTGGGATTCTTGGTTGTGGCTGTGGTGTTCTGCACGTACACGGTGATAAGCAACCTCCGGGCCAAGAAGAAGGCCGAGCTTGAGGGCAAGGAGTTCCACGAGGCGGAGGAAGGCGAGCTGTAGTATTTCGCGTGAAGAAGTGATGACCCTGCGGAGAAATCTGCGGGGTTATGTTTTATGGGGAGGTGTGCGAGAAATGAGGGCTTGGCTGTTGACGTGGAATCCAGAAAAATGGCAATGGGATAATTACGATGAAGAATGTGAGGAAGCCTCGGAGGAAAAACCTTTAGGCTTCACGTGGTCATGTGTCAGCAAGAAGGCGCAAGCGGGCGATGAGTTTTACCTGATGAAGCAGGGCAGACTTCCCCGCGGGATTATCGCTCATGGGATCATAACTGCTGGCGGTCTCGACTATGAACACTGGGACGATGACAAGGCAGGGCAGACTATCAACTACGTAGATGGTGAATGTGATACTCTGCTGAACTACAAGACGGAGGATATACTTGACGTGTCAGTTCTTGATGAAAGATGTCCGCAACAATTTTGGCATCCACAGTCGTCAGGAATAAGAATCAAAGATGGGGTGCTTCCTGTGCTTCGTGAGCTTTGGGCTGAAGTAACGGGGTATTGTCCCAAGAATCCAGATGAGAGCGTCTACCCTGAAGACACAGCGGGCGGTTCAGCCGAGGGCGCAAAGAAATCCGTCTACACCACGAAATATGAACGAGACCCGAAAATCAGGCGGGCTTTCCTGAAGGGTAAACATCTCAAGTGTGAAGTCTGCGGGTTCGACTTCGGGAAAGCTTACGGCGAGTTAGGCGCGGGATATATCGAAGTCCACCACAAGAAGCCAGTCTCAGAAGGCGTGAGGATGACCGACCTGAACAACGACCTTGCTATGCTCTGCTCCAATTGCCACAGGATGATACACAGAGGCAAGGATCACATGATTACGGTTGAAGAACTGAGAAGTATTGTAGCCTAAAACAGATATAAGGAGGAATCAACATGCACCAAATACTCATACGCAACGCAACACTCATAGACCCCGCCAGCAATCTCCGCGCCCCCCTCGACCTCGCAATCGACGGCGGCAAAATCTCCTCAGTAGCACCCATCATCGACTCCCAGGCCGTGAACGAAATCGACGCATCCGGCTGCATCATCACCCCCGGCCTCATCGACCATCACGCTCACGTCTGGCCCCTCGCCAAAATCGGAATCCCCGCCGAGTCAGTCTGCTTCTCCTCAGGCGTAACAACAATCGTCGACGCTGGCAGCACAGGCGCAATGACCTACCGTCAGCACAAAGACTTCATCAGCAAGTCCAAGCTCACCGTCAAAGCCTACATCAACGTATGCTCAACAGGACTCGATTCACTCCCGGCAAAAATGGAGGACGTTGACCCCGCTCACTATGACGAGGACGCAATACGCGAGCTTTTCGAGGAAGAAGGCGCGAATCTCTTGGGACTCAAGCTCCGTACCAGCAAGGAAATCGTGAAGGACATGGGTTATGAGCCTTTGCGTCAGACTGTTAGGCTCGCGGACAAGCTCGGACTCTCCGTCATGGTTCACTGCACCAATCCTCCCGCCGAAATGTCGGAGCTTCTCTCATGCCTCAGACCCGGCGACATCATCACACACATGTACATGAACAAGGGAAGCACAATCCTTGACGGTCTCGGCCATGTCAGCAAAGCGGCGATTGAAGCGAGGAACAGGGGAGTAATCTTCGAGGCCTCAGACGCACGGGCGCATTTCGGTTTCAGCGTTGCGGAGAGGGCGATACGCGAGGGATTTTTGCCGGACATTCTCGCGACTGACATAACGAAACTCAGCGTGTACCTCCGTCCTACAGCCTTCAGCATGGCCAGCCAGCTCGCAAAATATTCCATGCTCGGAATCCCAGAGGATGACTTGTTCCGCCTATGCACAGTCAACCCTGCAAGACACATGAAGATTGATGCCGGGACTCTCAGGGTTGGGAGTAATGCTGACGTTGCCGTGTTCAGGAAGGAGGAGTGTTCGCTGCAGTTCGGTGACAGGCCTTATAGTGATGAGACGGGAAGCCTCCGTTACGGGGAATATGTGTACAGGCCTTTGATGACCATAAAGAATGGCGAGGTTGTTTACAGGGATATAGCATTCTGACTGTGATACAATTTCCGCATGAACAAGCGCAGGATTGACGAAATCGGAATAAGATACGTTGAGAGCCTCAAGCTCTACGAGGAATACGCCGCGAGAATCCGCAACCTGATACAAGACCTCGTTGAAGTTGAGGGCGTGGAGTTCTATGCGATTGAGGGATGGGCAGAGCCTCCCGCCGAACTCCTGCGTATGCTTACGACTCTTGAGGAGAAAGACCTTGCTGGTGTTGACCTCGTTACTATAAGAGTCCTGCTGAGATTTCCTGCTGACGTTCTCAGGATAGAGTCGCTCATAAAGTCAGAGTTTGACGTTGACCCCTCGCGCTCCCTCCCGTCAAATTCCCGCGTCCTCAAAGACCCAGGAAGATTCGGCTACCCCGCTGTAGTCTACATACTTTCACTCTCACAATCCCGCTCAACCCTCAAGGAATGGGAGAAGTACAAGGATCTCAATTTCCGGCTCGAACTGCGCACCCTCCTCCAGGAAGCATGGGCGACAATACTCCCCAAAGTCAGCCAGACAGTAGGGCGCGAATCAGAGGACGAGTTCACACGGGAATTGTTCCTGCTGGGGGCTATGCTTGAGAAGGCAGACAAAGGCTTCCTGACATTGCGCGACGAAATCAAGAATGATGCTGTCCTAGTCTCTCCGTCAGCAAACAAAGCACCCGAACAGGTTACGGCTGAAACAGTTTTCACGGACGAGGAACTGTACCAGCTCTTCCGGGACGACCCGTCGCTCCTGGCTAAATGGAACGCCCGCGCAATCGAGGCAGGCTTCCCTGAGTTCACGCCCGACGCGCAGTATCTGCGTGAAAGTTTCTCGTGCCTGTGCAAGATTCTGAGGGCTTCAGGGATTGACACGCTGTCAGAGTTCAGGAAGTTTCTTGACGACATGGAGAGCGAGGACAAAGGACTCCGCCAGCTCAAGACGCTTAACGACAGCTTCCGGGACAATAAGGGCTGGAGGGTTGACCCGTTTTCTGCATTGTTCCTTCTTGTGCTCAATTTCAGGTGGGACGTTCTCAAGGACAAGGATTTACAGGGCCTCGGCATAAAAGAAGGCTCAGACCGTATAAGCGGCAAAGACTAGAAGGGGGAAATATCGCAGTGAGAAGCATAATTTTGTGGGTAATAGTGTCTTACCTTATAGGCTCATTTCCGACGGGCTATGTTGTAACCAAGCTCTTCCACAAGGACGAGAACGGAAAACGCGACGGCCTCGACATCCGCACGATAGGGAGCGGGGCAATCGGGGCAACGAACGTGGGCCGGGCAATGGGGCCTGCGTGGTCATGGTTCACGGCAATTGTTGACATGCTCAAGGGTGCGTTTGCGTTATTGCTTGCGGCTCATCTTGTCCCGGCGGAACAGCAGGAGATCATTGCGGCGGTGTCAGCGTTTGCGGTTGTTGTAGGTCATAATTACCCGGTGTGGCTGAAGTTCAGGGGCGGAAAGGGAGTCGCTACGTCATACGGGACATTGTTCTTCCTGTGGCCGTATCAGTCATTCGCGGCGGTGTTGTTCTGCGGGGGGCTCTGGTACATTATAAGGGAGCTGACTCACATCGTTTCTGTTGCGTCTATGCTGTCTCTTGCGTGTGTGTCGGTGTGCTTCATGATGCTCGGCGCGCCTGTGAATTACACGGTGCTTGCGGCACTGCTTGCGTTATTGTGCGTGTGGCGGCACAGGACTAACATTGTGAGGATAATTCACGGGACAGAGAACAAGTGGCACAGGTAAGGGCGGAAAATTAATTTGGGAGCAACGAACCTGTCTTCATTGCTCCCGCGCAGTATCTTACATATTCACCAGAGAAGACGCAAGCCCCTCAAGATATTTCACCGCGTCAGACTCCTCAATCCTCCCTGTGTCGCACATCTCCGCAAGTCCGGGCATAATCGGGAGCCGGGCTGTTGACTTGATTCCGTTTTCCGCCGCAGCCGCATCAAGGTGAGACTGCCCGAAAATGTAGTGCTTCTTACCGCAGTCAGGACACTCGAAATAGGCCATGTTCTCGACAATCCCAAGCACTGGAATCTTCATGATAGCGGCCATGTTGAGGGCCTTGCGCACAATCATCCCTACAAGCTCCTGCGGCGTGGTAACAATGACTATCCCTTTGAGCGGCAATGACTGGAACACCGTCAGCGGAACATCCCCGGTGCCGGGCGGCATGTCAACGAACATGAAATCCGTAATGCCCCAGTCGACTTCCTCCCAGAACTGCTGTAGCACCCCTCCCAGTACCGGGCCCCGCCACACAACCGGCTGTGTCTCGTCAGGCAAGCACAAGTTCATAGAGATTAGCTTTGTCCCGTTCTTGCTGACTGCGGGCTGAATCTTGCGGCCGTCCGACAATACAGCGTCCTTTATCCCGAACATTCGAGGGATTGACGGCCCTGTGATGTCCGCGTCAAGTATTGCTGTCCTGCATCCCTTGGCGTTCATTGCGCAGGCGAGCAGCCCGGTAACTAGGGATTTCCCGACACCGCCCTTTCCGCTTACTACTCCGATTACGTTTTTGACACCTGGATTCGGCGCGAACATGAGAGACTCTGCTTTGCGTTCCCCGCATGATGAGCCGCAGTGTTCGCAGTCATGGTTGCAGTTTGACATGATTATTCCCCCTTCTTGTCATATTCTATCAGCTTCGACAATGCCCGGACCGCTACACGTATTCCCCGCTCGGTGTCGAAATTGTCCGGGTCAATCAATCCTGCTGACTCGCGTTCCTGATTCCAGATGACATTGAGGACGCTCCCGCACTTCACGCCCAACGCGCTGGCCACAACAAACAGAGTCGCCGACTCCATTTCGCTGGCCAAGACTCCGAGTCTCTTCCATGCCTCCCACTTTGCGATAAGCTCATTGCTGACCGGCATTCTTTGGGGGCTGTGCTGGCCGTAAAAAGAGTCTTTGCTCTGTACGACTCCGGCGTGCCATCGTTCACCGAGTTCCTGAGCAGAGTCGACCAAAGCCCGGACAATCCCGAAATCCGCCGCCGCCGGAAATTCTATCGGCGCATATTCCCGGCTAGTCCCGTCGATTCTCACTGCTGACGTGGCTATGACTATGTCCGAGCTTCTCACGTCCATGTGAATCCCCCCGCATGTCCCGACACGGATGAATGTCTTTACGCCGATCGCTGAGAGTTCCTCCATAGCTATAGCTGCCGAGGGGCCGCCTATGCCTGTTGATGTTACGAGGACTTTTTCCCCCGCAAGATTTCCTGACCATGTGGTGAACTCGCGGTTGTCTGCCACAAATTGAGGGCTGTCCAGATGCCGGGCGATTTTCTCACAGCGTCCGGGGTCTCCGGGCAATATGCAGTATTTCCCCGCGTCTGACTCGTCCAGTGATATGTGATACTGTTTCATTGATGAAGCCTCCTTGTCTCAATGGTAGAATGATACACGAAAATTTATTGACGGAGGAACGTTTTATGACCAGCGGAAAATTAACGGATACTGTTTCAGGTCTGGAGGTCTGGAGCAGGTAACAAAAAACTCTCTGGGCCTCGCGGAATCGAATCATCAACAACATTCAGGAGGTCAGAGAATGAACAGGGAAAACAAACGCAGGAAGTACGAGAAAGGTTACTACAAGACTCACCCGTGCGATGACGGCTTCACGTGCAGGGTATGCGGCTGGAAGGTCAATCCCCCGGTTTACGGCGAGACTCACAGGAATCATTGCCCGAACTGCCTGGCAAGTTTGCACCTCGACAACGAACCCGGCGACCGTGAGTCAGGCTGCGGGGGAATAATGGACGCAATTGGCGTGTGGGTAAGGAACAACGGAGAATGGGCGGTGATTCACAGGTGCAGGCGTTGCGGTCATCTCAGCTCGAATCACGTTGCTCCTGACGATAACCCGGTGAAGCTGGTATCAATTGCGCTGAAGCCGATAGCTTGTCCGCCGTTCCCGCTTGAGCATATCGGGGAAATGGTAAATCAATGAGGAATAATCCGGGATATTGGGACAAAACTTTTATCCCGGATATTTTTGTGTCAGACAGCAAGCACAATCCAGCGTGTAATCATGGCTGCAACCCACGCAACCGCACACTGCCACACCACGACTCCCAATGCCCATTTCCCGCCCATCTCACGACGTATTGACGCTACAGCCGCCACGCAAGGAGTATAGAGCAAGCTGAACACCAAGAGCGATGCCGCAGACACAGCAGAAATCATCGAGCCAACATTTCCCCCGAAAAGCACCTCAAGTGTAGACACTACGCTTTCCTTCGCCATGAACCCGGAGATTAACGCCGTGCATATCCTCCAGTCGCCGAGACCAACAGGCCTGAACAACGGTACAAGCATCCCGGAAATTGCCGCAAGAATACTCTCATCCTGAGTCGCCGCCAAGTTGAAGCGCAAATCGAAGCTCTGCAGGAACCACACAACCACCGTCGCGACGAATATCACCGAGAATGCCCGCTGTATGAAGTCCTTTGCTTTCTCCCACAAGAGCATGAACACGTTGCGCGCGCCCGGAAGACGATAATTCGGAAGCTCCATCACGAACGGCACTGCTTCCCCCCGGAACAGCGTCTCCTTGTAGAGCAACGCCACGAGAATCCCCATCACAATCCCAAGCACATAAAGCCCGGTCATAATCAGCCCTTCATGTTCAGGGAAGAATGCGTTGACGAAGAACGCGTATATCGGCAGCTTTGCGGTACAGCTCATGAAGGGAGTCAGCAATATCGTCATTCTGCGGTCGCGCTCGCTTGGGAGGGTTCGTGTTGACATTACAGCCGGGACAGTACACCCGAAGCCTATCAGCATTGGTACGATGCTCCGTCCTGACAGCCCTATCTTGCGCAGCAGCTTGTCCATGAAGAAGGCAACACGCGCTGTATATCCGCTGTCCTCAAGCACAGACAGGAAGAAGAACAGAGTGATGATGATGGGCAGGAAGGACAACACGCTCCCGATGCCCGCGAAGATTCCCCCAGTAATCAGCCCGTGAAGAACCTCGTTCACCCCAACGCTGGTCAGAAAAGCGTCGGCATATTCCGTGAAAGCGTCAATCCATCCTTCAAGCACCTCCTGAAAGTACGCGCCGATTACCTCGAACGTCAGCCAGAAGATTCCGGCCATGACAGCCACAAACACAGGGATTGCCGTGTATTTCCCGGTCAAAATGCTATCCAGTTTCTGACTCCTGAGATGCTCGCGGCTCTGCTTGGGCTTGACGACTGACTGAGCGCAGACTTTCTCGATGAAGGCAAATCTCATGTCAGCCATCGCGGCGTTGCGGTCGAGTCCTCGCTCACGTTCCATCTGGATTATGATGTGCTCCAGCATTTCGCGTTCGTTCTGTTCGAGGCCGAGGCGTGAGAGTACCAGCTCGTCATTCTCGATGACCTTGCTTGCTGCGAATCTGAGGGGGATATTTGCGCGCTCTGCGTGGTCCTGTATGAGGTGGCAGATCGCGTGAATTGCGCGGTGGACTGCTCCGTTGTGGTCGTTCTCGCCGCAGAAGTCGTAACGCTTGGGCTTCTCCTGATACTTGGCGATGTGGACTGCGTGGTGGACAAGCTCGTCGACTCCCTCGTTCTTGAGGGCTGAAATCGGGACTACCGGGACTCCCAGCAATGACTCCATGCGGTTGATGTCGACCGTTCCGCCGTTGCCGCTCAGTTCGTCCATCATGTTCAAGGCTATCACTGTCGGAATCTGCATCTCCAGAAGCTGGATTGTCAGGTACAAATTGCGCTCAATGTTCGTAGCGTCTACTATGTTGATGACGGCTTTGGGCTTCTCGTTGAGGATGAAGTTGCGTGAGACTATTTCCTCGCCGCTGTAAGGGGACATCGAGTATATTCCGGGCAGGTCAGTGATGAGCGTGTCAGGATGCCCGCGGATTATTCCGTCCTTTCTGTCGACTGTAACGCCCGGAAAGTTGCCGACTCTCTGGGTTGCTCCTGTGAGCTGGTTGAAGAGGGTAGTCTTGCCGGAGTTCTGGTTGCCAGCGAGGGCGAATGTGAGGGTTGTTCCTTCGGGCAATGGCTCAGACTCGCCTTCAACATGGTACTTCCCTTCCTCGCCGAGTCCGGGATGCTCTATGCTGTGGAGCGCGTCAATGAGTCTCTCTGCGGTCTCTGTGTCATGGGCGGGGCTGACGGTGATGCGTGATGCGTCAGCGGCCCGGAGTGTCAGCTCGTAGTCGTGAATGCGAAACTCTAAGGGGTCTCCCATTGGTGCTGGGCGTATCATCCTGACCTTTGCGCCGGGGATTATGCCCATGTCCAGAAGGTGCTGGCGGAGATGCCCGGTTCCTCCAACTGTGTCGATGACGGCGGATTTTCCTGTTCCGAGTTCGTCGAGTGTCATGTGAAATCTCCTTTATGTGTGGAATGTTTTATCAATGATACAACAGCGTGGGAAATTCCGGGCTGGGATGTCGCCGGGGGATTGGGGAGACTCTTGCGGCTGAAGTTTACGGGCGGTACAGGTGTCGGCAAAAGCTCAACCATCAACGCGCTGTTCGGCCGGGAAATCTCACGTGTAGGCATTCACGCAGAGCCTGAGACGATGGAAATCAAGTCCTACGAGCTGAACGACAAGATAACGTTGTGGGACTCTCCCGGTCTTGGCGACGGGAAAAAAGACCCGGAACATGCGCGGAAGATTGTCGACCTTCTCCGCAGGAAGGACAGCTCAGGAGCGTACATGATTGACCTCGTGCTTGTACTCGCTGATGCCGCGTCAAGGGACTTGGGGACAACTTACAGCCTCATCAGTGATGTGATTGTGCCGAACTTGGGCGACGCGAACGACAAGAAGACCCGAATTATTGCCGCGCTCAACAAATGCGATGCCGTAAATCCGAGACACTGGGACTACACGAACAGCAGGCCGGACGCGAAACTCACAGCGGAGCTTGACGGCAGGGCGGACACTTTCAGGCGTAGGGTCAAGGAGACGACCGGTGTTGACGTTGATACGATGTACTACTCGGCGGGCTATAAGGACGATGACAACGCGGAGCAGGAGAAGCCGTACAACCTCGCAAAATTGCTGTCGCTGATAGTCTCTCACACACCGGACAAGAAACGCCTCGTTGTTCTCGACAATGTTTCGCGCGACCAAGAGGCATGGAGGAGCAATGACAGCAAGCGGGATTACAGGAAGGACATAAGGGACTCGGTCAGCAGCGGCATGAAAGCTGTAGCAGGAGCGGCGGCTGGCGCGGAAATAGGAAGCATGTTCGGGCCGATTGGCACTATCATCGGGGCAGGCATAGGCGGATTCTTGGGCTGGTTACTGGGATAGCTTATGCTCAGGGATTACAGGCTTGATGATATACGCTCGCGGCTTGGGCGGATTGGGCTGAAGATCCTTGACGTTATGCTCATAGGCGGAACTGGCACGGGCAAATCCACGACCCTCAACGCGATATTCCAGACTGACACGGCAAAAGTCGGACACAGTTTCGCTCCTGAGACAATGAACGTCAGCGAACACATGCTCAACGACAACTTCAGGCTTTGGGACACGCCCGGACTCGGCGACGGCTTCGGGAGCGACAAATCACACGTCAGGAAAATCACGGAGCTTCTGCACAAACCATACGGCAATCACAACGAGTTCGGGATAATCGACCTTGCTCTTGTTGTGGTTGACGCAAGCACGAGGGACTTGGGGACGGTCTACAGCCTCATTGCTGACGTGCTGCTGCCGAACATCAACGCCGACAGGATTTTGACGGTCATCAACCAGTGCGACTCGGCCATGAGCGGAAGACACTGGGACTATTCCAGCAACACCCCGGACCTCGCGCTCAAAGCATTTCTTGACGAGCAGGCGGCCTCAATCCAGCGCAGAATCCGCGAGACCACAGGCACAAGCATAATCCTTCCCGTGTACTACTCGGCGGAATACGGCTACAACATCGGGCGCGTCCTTGACCTCATCATCGACCACATACCAACCGAGCGCAGGAGGCTTTAGCGGCCAGTAACCCGGCGCGGAATCACGGGGCTTCCTCATAAAACGGGGAGGCTCTTTTTGTGCGCGGGAGTGAAAATTTTTGTTTACAGGAAAAACAAGAATGTATACAATTCACGCATCATGTTGGAACTCAGGAAGAAGTACAAGTCAGGAAGCGCGGCAGAAATCATCAGGGACGCGATTTTGTCCGGCGACATTTCCGGCGAGATAATACAGAATGAATTTGCTGACAGCCTCGGCATCTCAAGAATCCCGGTCCGCGAGGCTCTAATCAATCTCGAATACCACGGCCTCATCGAGAAGCTGCCCAACCAGCACGTGAGAGTGATACCCATCGACGGCCGGGCAATAAGGGATGTCTTCGCTGATATGTCGCTGCTTGAAGTTGAGGTGATAAAGAGTCTCGGCGGCGAAATTCTGGACTCCCTCTCATCGTCAGGCCAAGCGGAATTTCACAGGAGGCTCTGCGAATTTGCGTCCCCGTTGCGCAAAACTTTCCTCAAAGTCATAACTGAGACTTACGTTATGTTTGTCCTTGGACACTCTGACAGCCGCAGATTAACGCCGGTCTTCGAGAACCTGAAATCCTCGCTCGGGGATATGGCTCTCATGAAGGCAGGCTATGCTGTTTACGCTGAAGTCCTGGCGGCTGAACTCATAAGAATACGGAAAGACAACAGGAGAAATAACCATGCTGAACATTAAGCCAGTAAAATTGATGCCAGTACGTGAGCAGGCGGCCTCATCACTTCGCGAGGCTATAATCACCCGAAACCTGAAGGAGGGGGAAATCCTCACGCTTGAAGCGACCGCGAAGGCCCTCGGAATTTCGGCGACACCAGTCCGTGAGGCCTTCCAGATTTTGGCGCGGGACGGGCTGATTGAGCTTGCGCAGAACCGCGGGGCGGTGGTCTTAGGCTTCAACGAGAATACGATACGTCAGCACTACGAAATCCGGGCGGCACTCGAATCCGTGTCATGCAGACTGGTCTGCGAGAAAGAAGCACCGCTCGAAGGAATCGAACACTGCATCATCCAGGCGCGGGAAGTATTATCGTCCAATCCCGAAAAGTACCCGGACTATAACCAGTCATTCCACTACAACATATGGCTTGCTTCCGGCAACATAAGAATGCTCAACATGCTCTCCGAATTATGGAACGGCTTATCACTCGGACTGAAGACGACAAGAGCGGAGTACTTCACAAATTCCCACGCTGAACACGAAAACATCTTCGCCAGACTCAAGGAGCGCGACTCGCATGGAGCATATGAGGCCATGTACGCGCACATAGTCCGAAGCATGAACGACATCCTCACAAGATACGTCTGAGACTCACGGAAAATTTTCACGCGGGCAGTTGACATTTTGAGGGTTGATAGTTATCATTGCACTTAATCCACGTATACATTATTTCAAATCGTAAATCTAAAATTTGTCAGGAGGGTTCACTCTATGAGTCCGGCAGCAATTACCCTGTGCTTCCTCGCCTTCGCCATTGTCATGTTCGTTACCGAGAAAATTCCACTCGGCTTAACGGCAATGATTGTGTGCATCGGCCTCGTCGTAACAAAAGTCCTCGACATGAAGACCGCCTTCTCCGGCTTCATCGACAGCAACGTTATCCTCTTCGTTGCAATGTTCATCGTAGGGGGCGCGCTGTTCGAGACGGGGATGGCAAACGAAATCGGCGGCATAGTAACCAAGTTCGCAAGCAGTGAAAGAATGCTCATCGTAGCAATTATGACAATCGTCGGGCTGATGAGCGGCGTGCTGTCCAACACAGGAACAGCGGCAATCCTCATCCCCGTAGTAATCGGCATCGCGGCTAAGTCAGGCTTTAAGCGTTCACGCCTCCTAATGCCCCTCGTCTTCGCGGCGGCTATGGGCGGCAACCTCTCACTCATCGGAGCGCCCGGCAACATGATCGCCCAGTCGACACTCAACAACGCGGGGCTTCCGACATTCGGCTTCTTCGAGTACGCGATTGTAGGCTTCCCGATTCTCATCGTGGGAATACTCTTCTACGCGACAATAGGCTTCTACCTTCTCCCCAATCATGACCCCAAAGGCGAGGGCGTATTTGACACAGCAAAAGATTTCTCGTCCGTTCCTCAGTGGAAGAAAAATTTATCCCTCATCATCCTTGTAGCTACACTGCTGGGAATGATCTTCGAGAAACAGATCGGCATATCCTTAAGCGTCGTGGGATGCATCGGGGCGGTACTGCTCATTCTCACGGGGGTAATCTCTGAGGATGACGCGCTGAAATCCATTGACCTCAAGACAATATTCCTGTTCGGCGGGACTCTCTCTCTTGCGTCAGCTCTCGACAAGACAGGGGCGGGCAAGCTCATAGCCGAGACAGTAATCGGAGCGTTAGGCGAGAATCCTTCACCGACAGTGTTCACGTTCGTGGTGTTCATACTGTGCTGTGTGATGACAAACTTCATGAGCAACACAGCTACTACCGCCCTCATGGCTCCCATCTGTCTCTCAATCGCCCAGGGGATGAACGCTGACCCCCGCGCCGTGCTCATGGCCTGCGTCATAGGCGGCTCGTGCGCATACGCAACACCAATCGGGATGCCGGCCAACACAATGGTCGTGGGTGCTGGGGACTACAGGTTCATGGACTACGTGAAGTCAGGTCTGCCGCTGATCGTCATAGCAACAATCATCAGCATGATATTACTGCCGTGGGCGTTCCCGTTCTTCCCGGGGTAAAAGCTAGTGGCTAGTGAGTAGTGAGTAGTGAGTAGTGGCTAGGGATTAGAGCCAATAAGGATATTACTTCCGGGACTATTCATCATCCGGCGTAATATAAATAACAATAAGGGGGTAAAAATTTATGACACAAGTCGAAAAGATGACCGACATGATCGCCAAGTTTGTCGGCCACACCGCCAAGAAGCTGCCTGATGATGTCATCGCAAAGCTGCAGGAGCTACGCGCAAAAGAAGACAGCCCTATGGCCAAAGTCATCTACGATACCATGTTCAGGAATCAGGAACTTGCCGTGAAACTGGACAGGCCTTCGTGCCAGGATACAGGAGTCCTTCAGTTCTGGGTGAAGTGCGGAACAAAATTCCCGCTCATCGATGACCTTGAAGCGTTACTCAAGGAAGCTGTCATCAAAGCGACGTTCGAGACTCCTCTCAGGCACAACTCGGTTGAGACTTTCGACGAGTACAACACGGGCAAGAATGTCGGCAAAGGGACTCCCACCGTTTTCTGGGACATAGTGCCTCACTCGGACAAGTGCGAGATCTATACGTACATGGCCGGGGGCGGATGCACTCTTCCGGGCCACGCGATGGTTCTCATGCCCGGTGAAGGCTACGAGGGAGTCACAAGATTCGTCCTCGACAGGATGACCACTTACGGCCTCAACGCATGTCCTCCGCTTCTTGTCGGCGTGGGTGTGGCGACTTCGGTTGAAACTGCCGCGCTCCTGTCAAAGAAAGCCCTCATGCGCCCGATAGGCTCGCACAACCCCAACGAGAGAGCCGCGAAAATGGAGAAGCTCCTTGAGGACGGAATCAACGCAATCGGCCTCGGCCCCCAGGGAATGGGCGGCAACTACGCTGTAATGGGCGTGAACATCGAGAACACAGCGCGCCATCCGTCAGCAATCGGTGTAGCCGTGAACGTGGGATGCTGGAGCCACAGGAGAGGACACATAATCTTCGACAAGGATCTCAACTATGAGATAACGACTCATTCGGGGGTGACGCTATAATGTCAGTGGAAATCAGGGACGGCAAGAAGATTCTCGTAACACCCATCAGCGCGGAAGACCTCGCGGACATCAAGATAGGCGACATCGTGTACCTGTCAGGAAGCCTCACGACATGCCGGGACGTTGCGCACAGGAGAGTTGTCGAGGAAGGCAGG
Organism: Synergistaceae bacterium; assembly: GCA_017448795.1. Taxonomy (GTDB): domain Bacteria; phylum Synergistota; class Synergistia; order Synergistales; family Aminobacteriaceae; genus JAFUXM01. Next base: position 31,986 of record JAFSKV010000044.1, read on the forward strand.
GAGATTCCTGTAGACGTTCGGAACAACGCCATCCTCCACGCAGGGCCCATCATCAGGCCTATTGACCCGGACAACGGGAAGTTCGAGATGGTCTCGGTCGGGCCGACAACGTCAATGCGCATGGAGAAGTTCGAGTACGATTTCGTTAAGACGACGGGAGTCCGCGTGATCGTGGGCAAGGGCGGAATGAAGGAGAACACGTCGAATGCCTGCAAGGATTTCGGGTGCATACACTGCGTGATTCCTGCGGGGAATGCTGTTGTTGCGGCGGTGTGCGTTGAGGAGATCGTCAAGGCTGAATGGCGCGACTTGGGTATGCCTGAGACGCTGTGGAACTGCCGGGTGAAGGAGTTCGGGCCGCTGATTGTGTCGATTGACGCGCAGGGACGCAACTACTTCGAGGAGAAGAAGGTTGAGTACAACGCCAGGAAAGAGAAAATTGCGGAGGAGATCTGCAAGCAGGTAGGGTTCATCAAGTAGCAGGACTCATGACGTGAAAGACTGCCGGGATTCCTGATGAGGGAGTCCCGGTTTTGTTATGGTGAAATTCTCGCTATTACGCTTCATTCCGCAGGAGAGAGTCGAATCCTGTAGTCTGTAATATTTCCTGCACCGTTGGCTTAATGCTGAACATCCTGAATCCGCCCGGAGGAAGTGCCTTGAACATAATCATCAGCACACGCAATCCCGCCGATGAAATGTAGTCCAGATCACTCATGTTGATTTCGACAGCCTGAAAGTTATTCTCCTTCTGACGCTCACGGAACATGTCCAAAAGTTTTGGTGCTGAAATCGTGTCAAGCCTGCCGCTGATGTGGAAGCTCAGAGTCCCGCCGCTCATTGTTGATTGGGCTGTGAATTTCTGGCCGGGAGGATTGCTTGCGGATGAGGATTTCGTTTTTCGGGTGGTCATGACGTAGTAGCACATTCCCTCCAAGATTCTGCGGACTGCCTGCTGTTTTTCTTCGGACAAGGCGTTTATCGAGTGCAGTTTTTCCGGGAGATAGTCTTTCACTGGATCAAACGTCAAATCGAAGCCCATATCGTGAATGAATTTCCTCGTCTGCTCTTCATCGTCCGAAAACATCACGTTATCCGTAACATCAATTGAGCGGGCTGACAGTGATTCGCGGACAAAATCGGCTTTGTTCCCGGTGAAATTCCCCGAAATAGTCTGCCGGATTTCTTCAGTTTTCGGGGAAAGCAGCCTGTCCAGAGTAATCCATCGTCCGCCAAATTCATCAAGCAGCCGGTGAATGTTGCGGAAAACTTCTTCAAGCTCGGACTGAGTGAAGTACATCAGCATTCCTTCTGTGGTGATTAGAATCCCGTCATGTGAATCCTTGAGGGCATTCCGCAGGGAGTCGTAATTTGTCGCGTCAACAGGTGAATAATGAATCGATTTCATGTCCTCCGCGCTGAGAAAATTTTTGACCACAGGCAGAAACTCATCAATCACAGCAGGAATATCACAGCCGTAATATGTGAATCCCTTTTGTGCCAGACGCAAGCCCCTCGAAGTATAGCCGCATGGAAGGTCAACAAGCTGGTGAAGTCCCGAACGTGTGAAGTAATTTTCCGTTGACTCGAATCTCATCTCTATAATTGCGGAAATAGTCAGCCTCAGCAATTTCTTCATGTTCACGGCTTCTTCAGGCAAATCATTTCCGCTGTCAGTGTGAAGAGTGTTGAACCCCAAAACAGCAAGGAGCTTCTGTGCGTTGGCATCACCGTAACCCGCGCTTATCTCAAGGCAGGACTTTGCAGTGAGGAAAACGGGGTTTACTTCCCTGCGGAGGTCTGCGAGTTTGTTGTCTTCATTCGGCACAATGATTCACCGTTCTCTTTCCTGCGTATCACTCTTAGGCTCAAGAGCAAGCTCGCCGTTCATGTACTTCATCATAGCTTCAGCCGCTTTCTTCGCACCCTCGACGGCATGTACGACAGTCTTAGCCCCCGTAACCACATCACCCGCCGCAAACACTCCCTCGCGTGTGGTCATGTAGTTATCGTCAACAATGAGGAGTCCATTTTCCGCCGCAGTGAGTCCGCTGGTCGTCCTCACGAGTTTTCCGCGCGGTATCTGGCTGATTGAGATTATCGTCGAGTCCGCGTGAACCTGGATGCGTTCGTCCTCATGGCCTATTATCTCGTCATTCTCCCCGTAAATCGTCCGGCAGAACACAGGGCCTTCCTCCGTGATTTCCTGAACCTGCATTCCCGTCTCAATTTCCGCCCCGTCAAGCTGTGCATAGGCCACCTCGCTTGAGCTTGCCGCAATCTCCTTGCCCATTGCGTAGAGGGTTACTGACTTCGTGCCGTTGCGGAGGGCTGTGCGCGCTACGTCCATTGCCGCGTTCCCAACGCCGATAACAGCGACTGTATTCCCCAGATGATGAGCCTTCGGGTTGGCAAGATAATTCATCGCAAAGTGAACGTTCCCGAAACTCTCACCCCTTATTCCGAGTGTGCGCGGTCTCTCTGCCCCTGTCCCGACGAAAATTGAGTCGTAACCGTCCCTGAACAGGTCATCAATCATGAGGATGCTTCCTATTGTGGCGTTAAGGCGGATTTGTATTCCCATCTCCTCAAGGCGTTTCTCGTAGCGGTCAAGAATGGATTTCTGCAGCCTGAACTCAGGAATCCCGTACTGCATGACCCCGCCGATTTTGCTCTTCCACTCGAACAGTGTTACGTGATAGCCCTCACTCGCAAGAATCACAGCAACAGTGATCCCAGCCGGGCCTGCTCCGATTACGGCTACGTGCTTGTCGACTCTCTTCAGCGGAACTGAGGCGTGCATACGGTCAAGGTACATGTCGGATATGTAGGTCTCAATGCTGGAGAAGTGAACGGGGCTGTCCTTGCGTCCTCGTATGCAGTTTCCGGCGCATTGTTTGGCGTGGTTGCAGACCATCGAGCAGACGAGTGAGAGCGGATTGTTGCGGAAAAGAATCTCCCCGGCCTCCATGAGCTTGTGATCCTTGAAGAGCTGTATGACCTGCGGAATCGGAGTGTGTACCGGGCATCCTTTCTGGCACATCGCGTTCTTGCACTGTAGGCAGCGTTCAGCTTCTGTTACTATGTGCAGAGGCATGAATAGTTTTCCCCCTTGTTGTTGTATGGAATTGGTGAGATTATATCATCATCGCGCTGTGCTATAATCCGTGTAAATCCCAGCAATAAGGAGGTTGACAGCTGTGAAATTTAGTGCGTATAATTGTCAGCAGTCAGCAGTCAGCAGTCCCATGTTGTCGTCAATTTAGGTTGCGGCTCTTCTCCCATCAAAGACGCAATTAACATCGACAATTCCCCCTCAGTATTCTTAGGCCACCACAAAATAATATGCGCGTTACTGAGTGCTTTGGGTCTCATCAGCCCTGAGCAGAAGAAGGTCATTTCTGCCACGCGCGAGTACGGAATAATACGCGGCAGCGCCTGTTCGATCCCGCTGGAGGACGGGAGCGTTGATGTCCTCTACACAAGCCACATGGCCGAGCATCTCTATGAGGATGAGTTCAGGAAATTTCTCGCCGAAGCCCGGAGAGTCCTCAAGCCCGGCGGAGTCCTCAGAATATCAGTGCCGAATCTCGAAGCCGCCGTGAAAAGCTATATTCAGGACGGTGATGCCGACGATTTCTGTGACAGGCTTCTTCTTTGTCATGGCCGGAAACTCAGCGGCATAAAGAGGCTGAACGCGCTTCTCTTCGGGGACAGGGGGCTTCACAAGAGACTGTATGATCCCCGCTCAATGAAGAAATATATCGAGGAACATACGGGAATGAGCGTTACAATCCTGAAGGCCGGAGAGACCACGATAGATTTTCCGACAAGCATCGATTACCGCGAGCGCGAGGAAGGAAGCCTCTACGCAGAGTGCCGCAAGAACGCCTGAGAGTCCCGGAGCCTACCTGCGCGGCATGGTGTACAATCTCACGCATAAGGAGGCCTCGACATGTTCAGATCATACACGGCTGGTAGCGTCATCAAGTCTCTGGCAAAATATGACACTGTCAGCTTCGACGTTTTCGACACCCTCATAAAACGCTGCGTTGCTTCCCCCCGTGATGTTTTCGCACGGACAGCAAGGGACTTCATGGACATTCACGGGTGCTTTGTCGACCCTGAGAGATTCCTTCACGACAGGAGGACGGCGGAGCATGACGCTTACACGGCGATGAAAGCCAGCTCACCGGGCTGTGAGGAAATCACCCTTGACCAGATATACACCAGGCTGCCCAGTGAATATGACGGCATAAGGGATGAGCTTAAGGCTCTTGAGATCCGGCGCGAGGTGAAATGCGCGAGGCCTGACCCGGCCATGAAGGAAGTGTACAGATGGTGCAGGGACAAGGGCAGGCGCGTCTTCATCATATCGGACATGTACCTTCCCGGTGAAGTAATCCGCGAGATTCTCACCTCATGCGGCTACGAGGGCTGGGAAAAGCTGTACGTGTCATCAAGCGCGCTTCTCAGGAAACAGTCAGGCGGCCTCTTCCGTCATTTCATCCGCGACTCAGGCATCAATCCCAAGCGCCATGTCCACATCGGCGACTCATGGAGGAGCGATTACTTCCGTGCGTTAATGTCCGGGCTTCACGCGCTCAAAATCCCCCGCAGCCCCAGAAGAAGCACCTACACAAAAACACTCGGCCTCAATCCCGGGCACAAAGCACAGTACAGGAAGTATGAGTCAGTGATAAGCGGCCATGTTCCGCCGGATTGTAGCCCATATTACCGTTACGGCTTCGAGGTTGTGGGCATTATGCTTTACGGGCTCTGCTGCTGGCTTCATGAGCGTTTTACTGAGATGGGGCATGAGCGGGTTTTCTTCCTTTCTCGGGACGGCTACATCATGCAGGAGGCCTACAACATGCTTTTTGGGAACAAGGCCGTGAGGAACAGCTACCTTTACGCGTCGAGGAACGCGTTTATTTTCCCGCGCATATGGATGAAGCCGGCTCTTCCTGACATATTCGAGTCTGTTACGCCGTTCGAGCTTATAGGCCGGGATTATGCCTGCGATGTCCTTCACATTTCTGACAGGGAGCGCGCTTGCAGTGTGTGGAAGGAATGCGGTTTTGGCGACGGCGAGAGGATGAGCAGGAAGCAGTTTCTCAGCGACAAGAGGGCGGGGAAATTCTTTGAGGCCTTCAGGGATGAAGTGTGCCGCGAATCCAGGAGAAGGTTTGAGCTTGTTACGGAATATCTGAGGCAGGAAGGCCTGCGCGGGTCAGTTGGGATTGTCGACATAGGCTGGGCCTGCACGATGCAGAAATATCTTGAGGAGTTTACAGAGGCGGCAGGAATTGATGCTGACATTCACGGCTGGTATCTCGGGCTGAAGCCGGAAACTTTCGTCAGCAAAAACTTTGAGTCCTACATCCCTGCGGAGCTCAACCCCTCGCTGTTCTGCCCCTCCCTCATGGAGTACCCTTTCACGAAAAACAGCGGCTCAACAGAGACATATTCACGCGGAGAAAACGGTGATGTTGTCCCCGTCCTCTATGACTACGAGTTCCGGGGCAGCGATGACGAGGAGCATACGCGGCAGATTCAGAAGGGTATGCTGGACTTCATATCTGTCATGCGTGACGGCTATGGCGCGGAGAGTGTAGGCTATGATGTTGCGTATTCACGGCTCAGGAAGGTAACAAAATCTCCCTCCCTCAGTGATGCCTGTCTGCTTGGCGGTCTTCGTTACGTCAACCACGGGCATATGACTAATATTGCCGCGCCCAGGAGCCTAATTCATTACGTTCTTCACCCCGCTGATTTCAAGGCGGATTTCAGCGCGAGCGGATGGAAGGCAGGCTTCCTGCGGAGGCTGATGAGGCTTCCTCTTCCGTATGATAGGATGCTGTCTTTTGTCCGCAGAAAATTGGAACGCAAATATACCTAGCCGCAAAAAAAAAACCGGGTCTCACATCTCAGAGACCCGGCCACATGTTTCACTTCACGCTAATACTTCGCCGCTTCCTGCCCCGCGATTCTCCCGAACACCACGAAGTCAGACACCGCTGTTCCTCCGAGCCTGTTCCCGCCGTGAACACCGCCCGTAACCTCGCCTGCCGCGAAAAGTCCCGGTATCACTTCACCGTTGCCCTTGAGGACGCGAGTCCTTCCGTCAATCTTGAGGCCGCCCATCGTGTGATGGATTCCCGGCGTTACCTTGATCGCGTAGAACGGCGCTTTGTCCAGCGGGTTGATGAAGCTCGTGCGCCCGAAGTCGGGGTCTTTGCGGTTCACCACGTAGCTGTTCCAGGCGTTCATAGTCTTCACGAACTCGTCAGCAGGAATGTTTATCTCCTTCGCCAATGCCTCATAGGTGTCGCCCTTGAAGCTGTAGCCCTTCGCGATGTAGCCCTGAATGAGCAGAGACTCGTCAACCATCTTCTGGTCGATTATCAGGTACGCGAACGAGCCGGGCTGCGCGATTTCCGCCGCTGAGACAACATCACGCGCAAGCACCTCGTCGATGAATCTCTTGCCCTCAGTGTTGACTAGGATAGCACCGTCTCCGCGGAGTCCCTCTGTGATTAGGTTGGATGAGTCATACTGGACCGTCGGGTGAATCTGTATCTGCTTCATGTCGACAGTAGCCGCTCCCAATTCCTGGGCCATCACGATCCCGTCGCCGTCAATTCCGGGGGCGTTGGTTGTCATGAAGCCCTCAAGCGCGGGGTTGAGCCTCGCAACCATCTTCAGGTTCGCGCCGAAGCCTCCCGTCGCAAGAATTACTGCCTTCGCGTTCACGGTGATCTTCGCTCCCTTGCTCTCTGCCTCGATGCCTGAGACTTTGCCGTCCTTGTCGGTCATTATGTATTTCGCCGTCGTCTCCATGAGCATTGTGATGTTCTTGCGGGACTTGCACGCCGCCTCGAGTCTCGGAATCATGTAGCCCCCGACTGATACAACCTTCTTCTGCTCGTTGAGGGGTCTGTGAATCCTTTTGACTGATGCCGCCCCTGCCGCTCCGACAGAAATCAGGTCAATGTTCACGGTCTTGAGCCAGGCTATAGCGTCCGCTGTGTTGTCGGCAAGAGTCTTCACGAGCGTGGGGTCATTGATGCCGTGCCCGCCTATCATGGTGTCCAGCTGCATCAGCTCCGAGCGGTCAAAGTATCCTTCCGGCTTGGCTTTGTATGCGTCCCATTCGGTTTTGACTTTCCCGGCAAGCTCTGTGATTACGGGGTGATTGCTCCACTTTTCGGCGGCAGTCTTGAGGGTCTTCTCGACTCCGGCTTCCTCGGTGAACTTGTTGCTGTTCTGTTCCGGGGTGTTGGCGGCGTTCATTCCTCCCGAAGCCCGCACGGAGTTACCGCCTGTCATGGCCTGCTTCTCGATGAGGACGACCTTCTTCCCTGCGTCGGCGGCAGTGATAGCGGCAATCATTCCCGCACCGCCCGCGCCAACTATCACAATGTCGGTGTCATAAGTCTTGTCCTCGACCTTTGCGGATGATGCTCCCTTGAAGTCATCAGGGTTGACCCCCGCGGCTTTGAGGGCTGACTCTGCGGCCTTGAGGATTCCTGTTGACGAGACTGTTGCGCCTGTTACGCCGTCGACGTTGATTGTGTTTCCTGCGACCATTTCGCCGGGCATCTTCTCGACTGCTACCGAGCCGATTCCGGGAGTCTCTTTCGGGCCTTCCGCCTTAACGTCCGCGATCTTGCCGTCCTTGAGCATCACTGTTACTGTGATTGCCCCCGGTCCTCCGAAGCCGTCTGCTGTGCCGGTGCCCATGACTGACGAGCCGCGGTTCTGCTGGGTGATTACCATAATGACGATTATCACTATGGCTGAGACTAACGCGAATACTTTTTTCTTCATGGCTGTATTGCGCCTCCTGAATAATTTTGTGTGGATGAGATTAGTATATAACATGTTGTGCTGTATCGTGAAAATTTTTTGCTGACTGTGAGCTTGTCGCCGGGTCTGAATGCTAGCTGTAGCGGGGAAATCTTGCAGGCAGTGAGAGAGTCGCCGGGACTTAATGCAGACTGTAGCGGGGAAATCTTGCAGGCTGTGAGCTTGCCGCCGGGTATGAATACTGACTGTAGCCGTGAAATCTCGCGGACTATGAGCTTGTCGCCGGGTCTGAATGCTGACTGTAACCGGGCAATCTCGCGGACTATGAGCTTGTCGCCGGGTCTGAATGCTGACTGTAACCGGGAAATCTTGCGGGCTATGAGCTTGTCGCCGGGTATGAATGCTGGCTGTAGCCGTGAAATCTCGCGGACTATGAGCTTGTCGCCGGGACTGAGTGCTGACTGTAACCGTGAAATCTTGCAGGCCGTGAGCTTGTCGCCGGGTCTGAATGCTGGCTGTAGCGGGGAAATCTTGCGGGCTGTGAGCTTGTAGCCGGGACTTAGTGCTGGCTGTACCGTGAAATCTTGCAGGCCGTGAGCTTCTCACCGAGTCCGGCATGTTGAGATATAATCACGGAAATTCTTTCACTCACTAAAGGAGGAAACACTTTGCGCAGAAAATTAATCCTCGCACTTCTCATCATACTCATAATCCCGTCATTATCCCCCGCTGAAGAGACAAAAGAGCTTGCCGCAGATTACGTTGCACGCATACAGGACGAAATCAGCGCGGACATATCCCACCTCAGAGCCTCGCTTGAAGCCGAGCTTGACGGAATCAACCTCGACAGCCCCGACATTGCCGCACGGATTCAGGAACTCGAACAACTCACCGCAAGAGCCTCCGAAGACATGGCCGCATGGGGATACACTCCCGAACAGAGGCAGCTTCACACAAACATACTCTCCGAACTCATCACGGCATATTCCGCTTACGGCTCGCTCATTCAGTCCCAGCAGTCCCAGCCCCCGGCCTCTGATGACGTTTCATCGCTCGGCAGCATCGCATCACCCGACATCAACAGCAGTGACTCTCTCAGGCAGGAAATCGCGAAAGTATCACGGGGGCTTGACGTTCAGGTGTTCTATCTCCAGTCGAAAATCAGCAAGCTCCGCCTCGACCTCGCTGAAGCATCCTCGCTGCGCAGACAGCTCAAAGCCGCTCAGGAAGGCGGAGAAGCCCTCGAACTGCCTCACACGCACATTCTGAGTCTGGAGAACGCGAGGATTAACGCTGCTTTGACCCGGCTTCAGGTACGTGCGCAGAAGGCCGCTTTCGACTCCAACGTCAGGGCTATACTCAGATTCAGGAGACAGCTTGCGGACATGCAGGGAAAAATCTCGTTCACTAAGGAGCTTCTTGACGCTAACGTTGAGGCATTGCAGGCGAGAATCTCTGAGCTTACGGAGGAGATGACCAGCGCAAGAAAGTCCCTCAGCTCGGCAAATTCCGCCCTCAAA
>JAFSKV010000045.1 GCA_017448795.1 Synergistaceae bacterium
GCTGTCAGACAGGGAATATATCTGCCCTGAATGCGGGTCAGTGATGGACAGGGACAAGAACGCAGCAATAAACCTGCGTGAGTGTGTGAAGTACCGTACCGCTGGCTAGGCGGGAAGGGGTTAAAAGGCCTCTGGACTGTCATACAAGCCTTAGTAGCTTACGCGAAAAGGGACAGGATGAACGAGGAATATTCTAGAAGTGTGGATAATACGTTATCGCACTTTTTAGTAGCAGAGAATGATTAATGCCTGATGATTTGCTGAGTCCCGATGAGATTAACGCCCTTCTTTCAGGCGGGGGAGATTTCGGGGACGTTGACGAGATTTCAGACTCTGACGCTGAACAGCTCGCAAAGGTTGCTGACACGTTCGCGAATGCCGAAAACAGCGTAATCAACATGCTTGCCGGGAAGAACGTAACAACCAGCGTGGGAAGCCCGGAAGTCATGACACAGCAGGAGTTCTCCGGGAAATTCGCGGAGCTTCCGTTCTTGTTCTCGACGACATTCGGGGGGCTTGATGACCGTCCTGTTACGCTTGTTGTCGACCAGAAAGGAGCGTTGACTCTCGCGGATCTCATGATGGGCGGGGGCGGGGCTGATGTCCCGGAGCCGAGCGATCTCTACTGGAACGCCGCGCAGGAAGGACTGAGCCAGGTTGTAGGGTCAGCATTCACGAGCCTTGCGGGGCTTCTTGCCGGAAAACGTCTCATGCCTGAGAACACGACTTCTGCGTTGGGCGAGGATGACTGGCGGGCATTGTCTCTTGAGCCTGCCGACAAAAAGATTTGGTGCAGCCCCGTTAATGTGGTGATTGACGGACTGAAGCCGTTCAACATCTGGACATGCCTGACGCTGGACAACGCGCTTGACATAGCCGGATTCATGCGTGATGCCCTCGAAGGGAAACAGCCCCAGTCCCAGGCATCGAACAATAACCCTATGGGAGGCGGAAATATGGGAGGAGGACGACAGAACGCAGGCCCGGCGGTTGACGTGAGGCCCGCGGCATTCCAGCCGTTGGGAGGAACTGGAGGAGGAGGCGCACCCAGTCCGATTGACCTGATCGCGGATATTCCCGTCCGTGTTACGGTTGAACTCGGCAAGGCAAGAAAGAGTGTCTCGGAGATTCTCGCGCTTACGGCGGGGGCTGTGGTCGAACTGGACAAGATGGCAGGCGAACCTGTCGACATCCTCGTGAACGGCAAGCTGATTGCTCACGGTGAAGTTGTCGTGATTGATGAGAATTTCGGCGTGAGGATAACGGACATCATACCGGGCGGGACGGCAAGGGCAGCCTCATAAAATTACCATGATTCATGTTATAATGCAGTAAATTTCCAGACAACACAATTCATTATTGAGGGAGAGTTTCGGATGGGCAAGAAAGTTTTGATAGTCGACGACGCGGCATTCATGCGTATGATGCTGAAGGATATTCTCACGAAGAATGACTTTGAGGTCGTCGCAGAAGCTGAGAACGGCAAGGCAGGTGTCGCGGCCTTCCAGAAATACAAGCCCGACATCATCACAATGGACATAACCATGCCGGAAATGAATGGTATAGACGCGGTGAAGGCAATCAAGGCACTAGACCCAAGCGTGAAAGTCGTAATGGTCTCGGCAATGGGTCAGCAGCCAATGGTCATAGAGGCAATCCAGGCAGGAGCAAATGATTTCATCGTCAAGCCCTTCCAGCCTGAGCGCGTAATTGAAGCCATCACAAAGGTGCTGTCATAATACAGGAAGCGAGCCTCACAGCCTATCTTACACGGGCTGTCATCGCGTTAATCTTCATGGCCTTGTGCGCGTTTGTCCTCACACGTTACTTCAGGAAGAACAACCCCAACGCAAAAGGTTCACGGAATGTTGAAGTCATCACGTCCCTGCGCTTAAGTGCCAGGGATATATTTTTAGTCATACACTGCGGGCCTGACGTTATCGCGTTCACTGCCGGGCCTCAAGGGTCATGCCTTATGGGGAGATGGAGCTATGAGGAATGGAAGAAGTCTCAGGAGGACAGCTAGAATCCTCGCGCCTGTGATGATACTGCTTGTGCTTTTGCTTCACGGCGTGTCATCCGGGGCAGTGCTGAATCCTCCAAGAGCCCCCGAACTTTCCGGGACAATCCCGCTTCCGTCAATCACACTCGGACTCGGCCAGGCAGATTCACCGAGGGACGTTGCGCTGACGCTCCAGATTCTTGCGCTGATGACCGTGCTTAGTCTCGCGCCCGCAATTCTCCTCATGGTTACGAGCTTCACACGGATAATCATCGTCGTAGGCTTCGTGCAAAGGGCAATAGGCCTCCAGCAGTCCCCGCCCCAGCAAGTCATAGCAGGACTCTCGCTCTTCCTCACAATGTTCACCATGTACCCGACTTGGACTCAGGTCTACGAGAACGGACTCAATCCCTACTTGTCCGGGAATATCACGGCGGCTCAGGCGTGGGACAGGTCAATTGAGCCTGTGAGGACGTTCATGTTCCGCTACACGAGGGAGCAGGAATTATCGCTCATAATCTCGATGGCAGGTGCTGAACGCCCGGCGAATCAGTCAGAAGTCCCAACAAGAATATTGATACCCGCGTTCATGCTGAGTGAGATGAAGACGGCCTTCCAGATGGGAGTCGTGATATACATTCCTTTCTTGGTCGTGGATATGGTGGTGTCGAGCGTCCTTCTTGCTATGGGTATGATGATGCTTCCGCCTATGATGATTTCGCTCCCGTTCAAGCTCCTGCTGTTCGTCATGGCCGACGGGTGGAATCTCGTTGTGATGAGCGTACTAAAGAGCTTCACGAATGTACCCTAGAAGGAGTGAGAGTGAATGAACACAGTAACAACCCTGAGCCTTCCCGACATAATGACGGGCGCAATCTGGACGATGATTAGCGTTACGCTGCCGATTCTCCTCGTGGCAATGATCATCGGGCTGTTCATAGGAATCTTGCAGACAGCGACATCGATTCAGGAGCAGACGCTGATATTCATACCGAAGATTCTGGCGGTGTTCCTGTGCATCGTGCTGCTGTCGCCGTGGATAGGGCAGAGGATGCTCGTCATGACACGGGAAATTTTGGGACAGCTCGAACGCTTCATCAACTGACTTAATGCGCGGCCTAGAATTACCCTCACAGCTCCTAGCTGTATACATGTTGTTGCACCTGCGGTATATAGGACTCGTATTCAGTTCCCCCGTCTTCACGTCAACCATGCCCCCGACACCATACAGGTATCTTTTCGCGGTCATGCTCACAGTCTGCTCAATCGGAATCATCAAGACTGAGGAAATCCCCATGATCTACTTTGACGAGGTGATATTCATTGCCGCCGTCTGCGTACGTGAGCTGCTTATCGGAATCGCTCTCGGATTCATCGCCGCCCTGCCGCTGTACGCGCTCCGAGTCGCAGGCGAACAGACCGGGACGACAATCGGCTTCTCGATGGCTCAGGTGATGGATCCGTCAACACAGAGTGAGACATCAATTCTAGGACAGCTCAACTTCTTTGTGGCAATGTGGTTCTATTTCCGCTGGAACGGCCATTTGCTCATGGTTCAGGCACTTGTTGAGACCCTGAAACTTGTACCCCCCGGCCAAATCTCACTTTTTCCGGCAGGAGACTTACAGCTAGGGACGTGGCTTCAGTCTCTCTTCACGCTGGCCATGAGGATGGTTATACCGTTCTATTGCGCGCTGGTTTTATCGGATGTCGGACTCGGATTTTTGGCGCGGACTGTACCCCAGATGAATATCTTTGTCGTAGGACTCCCCGTAAAGGTCATGCTGGGATTCATGGTGCTTGCCGCTGTAGTCCCCCTGATGATGGACTTGATACACGCTAATTTCGAGCACTGGATAGAGTTTGCGTTGAGCGTGCTGCGAATGTGGAGGCCTCTCAATGGCTGAGGAACGCACAGAGGAAGCTACCCCCCACAAGCGCGAGAAAGTCCGCGAGGAAGGCCGTGTGTGTGTCAGCAAAGACATCAACGCAGCGGCGGCAATCATAACGGCACTGCTTGCGATTGCGCTGCTTGGTACGTCAATCTGGCGGACTCTTACGGGAATGATTCAGTTCATGTTCCGAGCGATTGGAGACAGGGCGATACTTCAAGACGGCTGGTTTTCGTGGGTGTCGTGGGAGGCCTTGAAGGATTACTTCGCGGCGTGGCTTCCGCTGGGGGGGCTTGTGGTGCTTTTCGCGACTTCAGCGGTTATTGCCCAGGTTGGTTTTGCGTTCACGGGTGAACCGTTTGTGCCGAAATTCGACCGCCTGAATCCATTTACGGGCATGAAGAAGATTATCTCGATGCGCTCATGTGTGGAACTGCTGAAGGGGCTGCTCAAGTCAGCAATATTCGCCGTCATGATCTACAACGCGATACGCAGCTACCTTCCTGTGTCGTCAAAAACAATGCAGATGCCGCTTGAGCTTGGGAGCCGGCAATTTTGGGACATGCTTTGGACGCTGGCAATGAGGCTCGCGCTTATGTTAATGGTGATGGCGTTTGCTGACTATGCCTATCAGAAGTGGGAATTTGAGAACTCAATCAAGATGAGCAAGAAGGAAGTCAAGGATGAGTACAAGCAGATGGAGGGAGACCCGCAGGTCAAGCAGAAAATCCGTCAGAAGCAAAGGGAGATGGCACGCAATAGAATGATGGCTGATGTCCCAAAAGCCGACGTGGTAATCACGAACCCTACACACATAGCTGTTGCTGTCCAGTACGAGCGGGGGATAATGGGTGCGCCTCAGATTATCGCGAAGGGTGCGGATTATCTTGCGCAGAGAATCCGTGAGATTGCCACGAACAACCTTATACCTGTAATCGAGAACAAGCCGCTTGCATGGGCACTGTATGAGAATGTTGAAGTAGGCGAGGAAATCCCGGAGGACTTCTACAGGGGAGTCGCTGAGGTGCTGGCGTTCGTGTACAGGCTGAAGGGGCAGGCCTCACGCTGAAATGAAACCTGCCCGCAAGGAAGCCCTACCTGCGTTTCCGCCCGTACATGACGTACCTTCCAGTGCTGTCCGTTCCGCTGTGGAGAAGGTCATAGTTCGCCTCAAGATACCCGGCAATCTCCGCGCTTCTTCCAGTCTCCGGGAAAATTTCGCCTCTGTCTTTCGGGTACACGGCAACAACCACGTCATTCACCCCGCTCAGGATTGAGGAGATATACGCCTCTGTGGGAGCGGAAAAATCCCCGAAGCTGCCCAGCACGTAGAAGTATTTTTCCTGCGGGATGACCCCGAATCTCTCGTAGAACTCCGCCCGGTTTCCCGTAACAAGCACCCTCTCATTCTCACTGTGATACGGCTCGTTGCGACTCACGAACTCGTCCATGCGCATGAATTTCCGCCCGGCAAGCTCCTTCACCCAGTCAGGAATCTTCACGCCAGCCAAAACCCCCGCAACCATCACCGCAACAACAGCAAGCCTGAATCTTCCCGGCCTCACCTTCAGCGCGAGCCACAACGCCGCCGGAACGCAGAACGGCGCGAGGGACTCGTAGTAATGCCCGAAATTCCTCCCTGACAGCGCAACGCCCGCAAACGTCATGGCCAGCATCGCGGAATAGTACGCAGTCAGCCGGGACTTTCCCCAACGTCTCACGACAACCGCGCAAGAGGCCGCCACAAAAACCACCATCGCATACGCCGGGGCGGAAACCTGAATCTCCCCGCCAGGCATGAACGCCCCCAGCATCCTCCGCCCGAACGTAGCAGCGAAATTCCCGGTCTCAGGAACATTCAGGTACATGAAGTTGTAGCCGAACATCCCGAACGCGACATCACTCACAGCGTCATTCATCACCGCGTAAACCACGGCAGGCATGACCCCCGCGAGCACTCCCAGAATCCCGGCAATGACATTCCCCGCAAGCCTCACGAGATCCCCGCGCTTCAGAAGCTCATACCCGGCAACAAGCGCAATTCCTCCCCACATCATTGCAATGTTAGCCTGAAAGCACAGCACTATTCCGACAAGAACCCCCTGAATGAACATGTGAAGGCACGAGAATTTCCCGCCGTCTTTCACGAGGACATAAACGCCCAATATCTGGAACAATAACGCGTAATTCTCGGTCATGCCTCCCCTTGCGAAAGTCCCCCTGAACATTGCGAACACCAAGAATATCTGCGTCCCTATGAGCGGGGTTTTACCGCCAGCGAACCGCGACATGAGGGCATAAACCACCCTTGCGCACAGGAACATGAACACGCACTCAATCACGAACAGCCCAAGAAGCGACTTGCCGTCAATGAGGACTCCCAGCGCGTTGATGAAATACAGGTACAATCCCTTGTGGTCGAATATATCACGGTACATGACTTTTCCCGCTGCCATTGCCCGCCCCATCACACGGAAGACCGCCGGGTCTGTGTTCATTGTGTCATACAGCGGTGATGAGTTGGCGCACAGAATCATCATTGCCACAACATAAGCGAACATTGCGAGGTTTACGTGGAAGTTTGCTGACTTACGCATTCTTCATGTCCCTCCTGAAACGCAGAAAATCCCTCACTGCCTGAATGCCGATCTTGAATATCTTGCGGAAGTTGATTGAGTTCGTCCCGGCCTGGCGGGGTCTGAACGTGATTTCGCGGAATGTGATTCTCTCGTGGAAGCGTGCGAAGTATGCGGTGAGCATGACGTTGGGAATGTTGTAGTTTCCGGGGATGCGGGGAAGGTATTTCGCGAGGAGGGAGGCCTTCATGAGCCTGAAGGGGCAGTTAGCGTCCGGGACTTTCACGCCAAACATCACACGCAGTATCAAGCACAGCACCCATTCGACGAATTTCCGCGCCGCCCCGTCCTTCCTGTGTGGCCTCATTCCGAGTATCGCGTCGTAATCATGCCTCATCTCCCAGAACGCGGGGAATTCCTCCGGGTTTGTCTGGCCGTCCGAGTCTGTCTGGAAAACGTAATCCGCTCCGTGTGTGATTGCGTACCTGTAGCCGTGAAGCAGTGCCGGGCCGTGTCCGCCGTTTGTCTTTGTGATGGGGATGATTGATGGGTTGTTGTGTGATATTTCCTGAACTATCCGGAAGGTGTCATCAGCAAAAAAAATTGCTCCCCATATCTCAGAGGAGCATCCTTCATCCTATGCTACAACGCTCAAATCCCCCGCCGTCATCATCAGCCTGTTGCACGCCCTGAGCAACGCAATCCTGTTGTTCCTCACGGTCTCGTCCTTGTCCATGACCATAACGTCGTCAAAGAACTTCGCGACAACCGGCGACAGCTCCGCAAGCATCTTCGCCAGCCCTTCCCAGTCGTAAGCCTCAACAGCCCCGCTCACAGGAACAGCAAGCCTCATCACCTCAGCGTAAAGCTCACGTTCAGCGTCAGCGGTCATCAGCGACTCTTCCGGCACAACGTCAGCGGAATCCTTCGCGTTCTTGGCGAGAATGTTCTTCACCCTCAGTGCTGAAGCCGCAAGCCCCGTGAACCAGTCCTCAGCCTTAACCCGGCTCAATGTCTCAATCAGCTTCAAGGCCTGGTACGGTACATTCCCGGCAACACCGATTCCCAAGTTCACCAGCTCGGCATCATAGCCCTTCTCGCGCAATTGTGCTGTCAGTCTCTGGCGCATGAAGTCGAGGATTCTTGCCTTCGTCGCGTCGTCTACCTCGTTGATCTTGCAGGCTTCACTGACCGCTTCGGCCATGTCGAAATTGTAGCCCCGCGCAAAAAGTATCTCGTTGATACACCTTGCCGCCCGTCTCAGTCCGTAAGGGTCCTGCGAACTCGTAGCTTCAAGTCCGGCCTTGTGGCACACCGTGATGATGTGTACACGCTCGGCCAGCCCCAGAATTGCCCCGACATCATCCGTGGGGGTCTTGCCTGATGCTGTCAGCGGCAAATACTGCTCGTACAGTGCCAGCGCAACTCTCGGGTCTTCGCCGGAAGCCTTCGCGTACTCACGCCCCATTACCCCCTGCAGGTCCGTGAACTCGAACACCATCGACGTAACGAGATCTGCCTTCGACAGGTAGGCGGCACGGTCAACAAGCGACACAATATCATCCATCCCGTAACGCCCGCAGAACCACAAGGCTAGTTTCCGGGTCATCATGACTTTGTCGAACACGCTTCCTAGTTTCTCCTGATACGTTACTGACTTCAGGCGGTCAACATAGGACGCAAGCGGTATCCTTCTGTCTTCGTCCCAGAAAAACGCCGCGTCCTCAAGCCTGGCCTTCAGCACACGTTCATTGCCCTCGCGGATTATGGCCATGTCAGGAACAAGATTGTTGCTGACTCCGACAAAGAACGGCGCAAGTTTCCCCCCCTTGTCGCGGCTTCTGACAGCCAGATACTTCTGGTTCTTCTTCATGGACGTGGTGAGGACTTCTTCGGGAATCTCAAGATAACGCTTGTCGAACGTCCCCACGAAAGGCACAGGATATTCCACAAGGTACAAATTCTCCTCAAGTATCGCCGCATCCATCTCAACCTCAAGATTCCCCTCCATGTCCTTCTGCAATGAGGCAATTGCGGCCTTCATCTTCTGGAGGCGTTTCTCCTGGTCAAGTATTACGTTGTTGTCATAGAGTATATCCAAGAATCTTGACGCATCAGGAATATCTATCTCCTTATGGCCCATGAAGCGGTGACCTGTTGTCCTGCGCCCGGATTTCACCCCGCCGAACTCGAACGGGACAACCTCACCGTCAGCCATCGCCACAATCCAGCGCACAGGCCGGGCGAATCTCACTCCCGACTTGTCCCAGTACATGCTCTTGGGGAACGTAAGACCGGCAACAAGCCCCCTCAGAATTTCCGGGAGAACGTCAACAGCGGGCTTGCTTTCCTGCCGTATCTCTGCTGCTATGTACTTCACGCCGTTAATCTCCGTGAATTTCAGCTCGTCAACACCTATACCCTTGCTCTTGGCGAAACCTATTGCCGCTCTCGTGGGCTGGTCGTTGTCGTCATAGGCTGATGAAACGGGAGGGCCTTTCAGCAGGTCTACCTGTTCAAACTGGAGTTTGCTGACTCCTGAGACCAACAGCACAAGCCTCCTGGGGGTTGCGTAAGTGTCCGCTCCCTTGAATGTCAGCCTGTTCGCGGAAAGTGAAGACTCTGCGTTTTTCCTGAGCGACGCTATAGCATCAGGGATGAAGCGTGAAGGGATTTCCTCTGTGCCGATTTCAAGCAGTACTTCCAGCGTATCCTTCTCATCTTTCGTTGTCATTGGTCATCCCTCCCTCAGTCCCCGAAAAATTTCCCGGTCTCGTTCGTGAACTTCTCCATCAGCGGGAAGCCCATACCCTCGCGCTGTTTCCTGTAAGCTTCAGCACAGCGGCAAGCCAGAGCCCGGACACGCGAAATGTAGCCCGTCCTCTCCGTCACGCTGATTGCGTTTCTCGCGTCAAGAAGGTTGAACGTGTGGGAGCTTTTCAGGACGTAATCATAAGCAGGCAGGACATATCCCGCGTCAAGAATCCTCCCGGCTTCCTTCTCGTACATAGCAAAGAGCTTGAACAGCATATCAGTGTCGGCAATCTCGAAGTTGTATCGGGACTGCTCAATCTCATTCTGAAGGTGAACATCGCCGTACTTCACTTTCCCAGCCCATTCAAGGTCATAAACGCTGTCCTTCTTCTGCACGTACATTGCTATGCGCTCAAGGCCGTAAGTGATTTCCGCCGGGACATTCTCCATGTCTATGCCGCCCAGCTGCTGGAAGTACGTGAACTGTGTTATCTCCATGCCGTCAAGCCACACTTCCCAGCCAAGCCCCCAAGCTCCCGTTGAAGGGTTCTCCCAGTCGTCCTCAACGAAGCGTATATCATGCTCATCCGGGTTTATGCCAAGACTTGCGAGGCTCTCAATGTAAAGCTCCTGAATGTTCGCGGGCGCGGGCTTGATGATCACCTGATACTGGTAGTAGTGCTGAAGGCGGTTAGGGTTCTTCCCGTAACGCCCATCAGACGGCCTTCTTGACGGCTCAACGTAGGCTACCCTCCAAGGCTCAGGGCCTATTACGCGGAGGGCAGTGGCGGGGTTCATTGTCCCGGCCCCTACCTCGATGTCATAAGGCTGCTGAATCACACAGCCCTGACGAGCCCAGAAATTTTCCAGCCTGAAATATACTTCCTGAAAGTTCAAGTTGTGATGACTCCTTTCTTATTTGTGCGATGCAAGGCTC
The DNA here is from genome assembly GCA_017448795.1 of Synergistaceae bacterium. Taxonomy (GTDB): domain Bacteria; phylum Synergistota; class Synergistia; order Synergistales; family Aminobacteriaceae; genus JAFUXM01. The sequence continues at coordinate 10,162 of JAFSKV010000045.1, forward strand.
GTGCTGCCGGCAAGATACGGCATAGGATCTACCTTGTTGCTGTTCACTCTGACCTCGAAGTGAAGGTGATTCCCCGTTGAACGCCCGGTGCTTCCTACGTAGGCGATAATTTGCCCCTGCATGACTCTCTGACCCGGAACAACAGCGATGCTCAGGCAGTGCGCGTAGAAAGTCTGCAATCCGTCCCCGTGGTCCATAATCACAAAATTTCCGTAGCCCCTGAATCCCATTGTGGAATTGTTGCCCGTGCGTGAAACGACTCCGTTGCGGGCGGCTCTTATGGGAGTACCTGCCGGCATGGGAATATCTATGCCCTGATGCCTGTGATTACCGCGCCATTTCCCGAAAGGCGATGACACTTTTCCTTCGACAGGCCAGAGCATTTTTCCGGCTAAATTGCCCATGTTGAGGATGAAGGGGTCGCGCTTCTTGGGAGTCATGTTGTAGTGAGGCAGGTAGCTGGGATTTGTGCCGAACGTGTGATCCAAGTCTGACAGGCTGGGACGCTTAGGCGCGGCACTTTTCGGGAGCTGGACAACCTCAACCTTGTCGCCTGAGATTACGAGCCTCATCGGGCCTTTTGACGGGTCTCCGTTGGGTGAAAGTATGATGATGGGATCCATGAGGCCGGGAATTTCAGGCTTTGATGACTTCTTGGGCTTGCTCGTAAGAATCTTGTCAGGCTTGGCGGTGTTGGCTATGACTTTTGCGGGCGACTCAGGCTTCTTCTTTGATGCCTTCGCGGGCTTAACCTGAGGGGCGGGGGGAGTCTCTGCTTTCACGGGCTTGACCTCAGCGGCAGGGGCTGGGGCTTCAGGTTTCGCAGCGGGCGGAAGATTCCTCGCGTCAGTCCTCACGTCTTCCCTGAACTGCGCCAGTATGTCCTCGTTTGACTTCTTGGGCTCTGAGGCTGCTGAAGGCTCGGCTGATATAGGAGCTGGCACCGGGGTAGGAGAAGCGGGCTCTGTTTTCGGCGCGGACGGTGCGGGAGCCGCGGCAGGTTTTACGGTAGGGCTGTCTTTCACTGCCCGTTTCGCGGCGGCGGCACTGGTTACCGGCACTAACGCTGTGGGATTCCATGCTCCTTTGTGCTGCCATATCGCTAGCAAGTCGGCGTGATTCTCAGGAAGGTACAGTGAACTCCCGGCCTTAATGTCGGCACTTTCTATGCTGTTCGCCCACAAGACATCAGCAACCGTTATATCATGAAGCATACAGTACTGAGTTAGCTCGGCCATGCCCAGATTCACATCATCGGTGAAAACGAGTTCCTTCCATTTGGCCGCGTGGGAAATTCCGGCAAAACTCACTGTCAGCAGCAATCCTGCAACAACCTTCTTCATAGTGTTCAACTTTATCATTCCTCCTTAGACTCTCTCAGTAACAATCCTGAAACCTGCCCTGCCAAGCTCCTGCCTTATCACGTCAATCTGGCCGCTGTTCAGGGTCTCAAGCGCAATCTTCAGGAAGCACGAATTGATAGCCATGTTCGTATCTCCGTGATCATATGACACAGCAACGACATTAGCCCCGCATGACGCTACAATCTCGCTGACCTGCTGAAGCTGGCCCGGTTTGTCGACAAGCTCAATCGTAAGGTTGATGTTGCGCCCCGTCATTATGAGGCCTCGTGTGATTACGCGGGATAATATGTTCACGTCGATATTTCCGCCTGAGACTATGCAGACCGTCTTCTTACCCTCAACCGGGAGCTTCCTGAACATGGCCGCCGCTACAGGGACTGCCCCCGCTCCCTCGGCAATGAGCTTCTGCTTCTCGATCAGCGCAAGTATAGCTGCTGCTATTTCGTCCTCGCTGACGCACACAATATCATCAACGTACTGCGAGATTATGCCGTAAGTGTTCTCTCCCGGATTCTTCACGGCGATTCCGTCAGCAAACGTAGACACAGAATCAAGCACCTTCCGTTCGTGTGCCTGGAATGAGTTGTACATTGACGCTGCTCCTGCCGCCTGGACACCGTAGACCTTCACGCCGGGCCTGAGGGACTTCACCGCAAAAGCGATCCCTGAAATCAGCCCGCCCCCTCCAACAGGAACGATTATCGCCCCGACATCTTCCAGCTGGTCAAGAATCTCAAGCCCTATTGTTGCCTGGCCCGCTATAACAGAGTCGTCATCATAAGGGTGAATGAAAGTCGCTCCTGTTTCCCCGACGAGCTGAACGGCCCTGTCGTGCGCGTCATCGTAAGCTCCTTTGACGAGCTCGACATTCGCGCCGAGCCTGCGTGTGCTTTCTACCTTCATGACAGGAGCGGAGTCAGGCATACATATTGTTGCGGGAATGCCTTTGCGTGAGGCGGCCATTGCTACACCCTGCGCGTGATTTCCGGCTGAACATGCCACGATGCCCCGTGATTTCTCGTCTTCTGTGAGCTGTGAAATCTTGTAGTAAGCTCCCCTCAGCTTGAAGCTCCCTGTTACCTGCAAGTTCTCTGTCTTGAGGTAAAGATTATGTTCCTCACTGAGAAGCGGCGCGGCTATTAGGTCTGTCTTTCTCGCGCATTCCCGGAGGATATAAGCCGCATGATAAACCTTGTCTAGTGCAAGCATGTTTTACCCTCTGCATTCATGATTAATCACACCCCACGAAAAATTTTGTCATAGTATACCGCAATATTGCCTAGATTTTCGCGGCGTTGGCATGAGAAATTTTTACCGGCCATGTAAAATATAAGCATCACAAAATCATCACAGGAGGGCAAATTTCACATGAAGGTGTTACTCATTAACGGCTCACCGAACGATAAGGGCTGCACATTCACCGCATTGTCGGAAGTCGCCTCAAGCCTCGCGCAGAACGGAGTAGAGTCCGAGATTTATCACATCGGCAAGAAACCTATTCAGGGATGTATAGGCTGCATGAAGTGCTTTGAGCTTGGGCACTGCGTGTTCAATGACGGAGTCAGGGAGCTTGTGTCACGGCTTGACGAGTTCAGCGGAATCATCATAGGCTCACCAGTGTATTACGCCGGGCCTGCCGGGAGTTTGTGTGCGTTTCTGGACAGGCTGTTCTTCTCCGGCGGAAGAGACCTCGACGGCAAACCGGGAGCCTGTGTAGTCTCTTGCAGGAGGGGCGGAGCGTCGGCGGCCTTTGACCGTCTCAACAAGTACTTCACGATTCGCAACATGCCCATAGTCTCGTCCCAGTACTGGAATCAGGTTCACGGCAACACACCCGATGAGGTCAGGCAGGACTTGGAGGGTATGCAGACCATGAGGACGCTGGGGCAGAATATGGCGTGGCTTCTGAAGTGCATTGAGGCCGGGAAGAATGCGGGCATCACTTACCCGGTCCACGAGGAAATCACGTTCACCAACTTCATCCGTTAGCGGAGATTCTTGCGTCCCTCTTGCCCGGCGGCAGGGGGGAACTTTTTTGTCCTCATGGCCGGGAAGTGTCTTGTCTCTCAGCAGGCGAGAAATTTTCTGCCTCATAGTCTATAATCTTTCACATACTCACACAAAGGGACATCACACTATGAACAAGAACTATTACGCTGTCTTCACAGGGATATTCTTAGGCATATGCCTTCTGCTCTGCGGGGGAATATGGTACTCTCTCAGGGAGCTTTACGTATGCCGCGAGGAATATGACCAGCTCGACGCGGAACGCCACAACAACACAGGAATAATCACCAACCTTGAGGCAAGGAACGCGAGCCTAGCACGAATATCAGGCCTCAGCATAAACAGCGCGGGGACAGTTCCTGACGCAGTGGCCTTCTTCTCTATGCTCCGGCAGGTGATTGACCTCCACAAGCTGAATCTTCTTTATGTGTCAACTTCGGGTCAGGATGACTCAGGCGCAAAAGACAATACCCTTCAGATAAAAATCAACGGAGATTATTACGCGATGGCAAAAATGTTTGCTGACCTCAGAGACCTTCCAGCCGCCTCAAAGATTACGCGCCTCAGCCTGAAACGAAACCATGACCTGCCGGAAGAGCTTGTTGAGGCAGACCTGACTATAGAAGTCCTTACGGAGGAATAAACATGAACGAGAGGGAAGCCGCTGTACATTTCTACGAGATGCTGACGGGAGTCTTCAATGACGACCAGTCTAAGATAATACGCTATGTATGCTTCGCTGTTCTTTTCGCCGGGATGCTTTGGGCAGGCTTCAACTATTTCCGCGCGAGCGTCCTTGCTGACACCAACACTCCGATTGATGAGGACTTGTTCCAGGATACAATCATGCCGGGCAACGAGGCTGCAATCCAGCGTATTGTTGACCTTGCGCAGACAGTCGACACTATGAGGCGCGGGGGTGATACGATTGCTGCGACTCTTGACGGGATACACAACATGCCCTTCAACGCTGACCCTGAAGCAAGGGAGCTTGACCCTTTCAGCCTGAACAGTGATGCGCCTCCTGCTGTTCCTGCCCAGGAAGCTCCGAAGGCCGGGCCTGTTACTGTGAAGATGATAATGACGGCTGACGACGGACAGAAGATAGCTGTTGTTGACGCTGGAGGAGAGAAGGCGGCTGTGCTGAGGCGCGGCGATGAGATTCCGGGAGGCGGGGGCTTCATCACCGCGATAAGGCCGAACGGTATCACAGTGATCTTCAACAAGCAGGTTCTGAAATATGAGGTTCCTGAAATCCCCAAGTATGACAAAATCAACGGCTCAAAGAAAAAAACGAAATGAGGGCAACAGGTTAGTAGATTTACGTAGTATAATACATTTTACTTATTCCAAACTCAGAAAAAGGTGCAACATGGCATGATTATATTACGAAAATTTATGCTTGCTTTTGCCGCGGCTGCTGTGATTACTGTGTGCGCGTTCTCTGGCGCGGACGCTAAGGCGAAGGCCGGGAAATACACAGGCCCTCTGCTCAAGGGAGTCAGCATGTACCAGATAGGCGAGAATGAATTTATCCTGAAGCTTTCGGGGCGGAACATGCCTGAGCCTGACTGCAAGACTGACAGAAAGTCGCTCCTCATTACCTTTTACCGCTCGAAGATATACCATCCTGAAAAAATCATTTCCTCGCTCAAGTCAACAATAGAAACTATACCGCTTGTAAACGGTTTCAACGCTGAGAATCTTTCTGACGATGACACGTTTTGGGCGGAAGTTTCTGTTGAAGCTAACGTGCCGCTGAAGGTGCATTCAGTTTCGCGCTCTAATGACGGCTATTCAGTGCGCGTGAAACCTGCAGCAAATGAAGGCGGGCTTCTCGGCGGTGCTGCTTATGTCCCTCCCCCGAAGACGGCAGAGACCCCCCTGTTCTCCGTGCCGTTCAGCGTGGACGCGAAAATCACAATCGAGCTCAGGGACGCGGAGCTCAGGGACGTAATCAGGGGCATAATGTCCTACATAGGGCGCAACGTGATCATAGACCCTTCTTTCCCCAAAGACGTGCTTCTCACAATGACTATGAACGACGTGCGGGCGGACGAGCTTCTGAACTACATAATGAGGACTTACGATATTGCCTGCTACAAGTCCGGGATGAACACGCTCACATTCGGGTCAGTCAACGGTCTCTACAAGCTGTCAGGCGAGAGATCAGTAAAGCAGTTCAGGCTTCATTACGCTGAGGCCGCGCAGGTCAGCTCAATCTTGCGGTCTATCACAGCCATTGAGGAGAACGCCATAACAATAGACGAGAGAATGAGGACGCTTTATGTCAGGACTAACCCCGCAAAGATGGAGGAAGTTACGGAGCTGATAGGGCTTCTCGACACGCCCCAGAAGCAGGTCATGATACGGGCGAGCATATTCGAGTTCAACGACGATGACAGCTTGGCCGTCCAGAATGCTCTTGAGATTGCCTACGATGACATCCGGCTTGTGCTTGGAGGAGACAGTGACGGATACTCAGGTATCGGGGTGCGATACCGGGCTGACAGGACGCTCATAGGCACCCGGGAGGTCTGGACTGACAGGTACATAACAACCGCATTCAGTGCTCTCGAACAGAAAGCAAAGGGCAAAGTCCTCGCTAACCCCTCAGTCATAGCCGTTGACGGGAAGCAGGCCGAAATCAACCTCACGCAGGATTACCCGTATGTGTCAGACCGGGACAACTCGAAGGGAACTGTAACGTGGTCAACCGAGGAAGTAGGGCCCAAGCTCAAGTTCACGCCAAGAATAGGGCGCGACGGCTACGTTACCCTGACGCTGGACCTGAGTACGGGCGATGTCGTAGGCACAATGACAAGCGGCACGGGAGGAGAGATGCCCGTTACTACGACGCGCTCGGTGAAGACGGATGTCCGCGTGAGGGACGGTATGCCGTTCGTCATCGGCGGGCTGTTCCACGAGAACACAAGCAAGAACGTATCACGCATTCCGATTCTGGGGAACATCCCGCTTCTTGGCGAGCTCTTCACGTTCAGGAGCAACTCCAAGACGAAGAATCAGGTCGTGATGGTCATAACGCCGTACATTCTTGACGCGGATTAGGGCGGGTATACTATAATTACTTCATCGCACAAAATTTCAGGAAGGATTGATACCAATGGCACAGGTAGCAGACACCACTACTTTCTACGTGGGGCTGAAGCTCCGCTGGCAGGGCGGAATCTGGGAGATAGTCGAGTATGACCACCACAAGATGGGACGAGGCGGGGCAGTAGTCCGTACAAAGCTCCGCAACGTCGAGACCGGCTCAATCGTGGAAAACTCGTTCAAGCCCGGCGAAAAATTCGAGCGCATAATCTACGAGGACAAGCCCGCTCAGTATTCGTACAGGGATGGGGCGGATTATGTGTTCATGGATCTGGCGACGTATGAGGAGATGAGGCTCTCCTCTGAAGTTCTCGGGGACGCGACGAAATATCTCGTCGACGACATGGAGATTCAGGTTGAGTACTTCGAGGGCAAAGTCATGGGCATCGAGCTTCCCAAGAGCGTAACAATGAAGGTTGTTGACACTCCCCCCGCGTTCAAGGGCGACACAGTAACAGGAGGCGGGAAACCTGCCACGCTTGAGACCGGGCTTGTCGTAACCGTGCCTGTGTTCGTTGAGCCGGGTGAATTGGTTGTTGTCGACACAAGGACAGGCCAGTACTTGGAGCGCGCGAAGAAGTAATGCCGGCCTCAGAAGACAAGCAGAAAGACTCCCCCAACGGCGGAATGATTCACATATCTGAAGACGTGATAGCCGAGCTTGCCCGCAAGACCATACAGGGAATCCCCAACATCAAGACAGCCGGATTAGCCTCAAAGTTCAGCATAGGACGCAAGAGCGGAGGAGTCCGGGTTTCAGTCGAGCACTCACAGGGCAGCGTGTCAGTTGATGCGTATGTTCTCGTGAAGTACGGCCAGAGGATTCCCGACCTTGCTTGGGACGTTCAGGAGAAGATCAAGGACAACCTTGAACGCTACACGGGCTATGACGTTAAGGCTGTCAACGTGAACGTGCAGGGTATCTACACGGGCGGGGAGAACGTCGGAATGAGCATAGAGTCCGACTCACCGTCAGCAGACCAAGAGGCAGACTGAGAATGTATTACACGTGGAAGAACACGCCTTACGGTATAATCAGGGTGTCATGCAAGGGGCTGTATGATTTCGTGGCTGAGGCTGTCAGGGCGCGGCTGAGACTGTACAGCATAACCCTTGAGCCTTCCGGAAAAAAGGAACACACGAATCTCACGCTGGTTTTTTCTGACGAGGATATTCCGCCTGAAATGAAGCGCAAAGCCGAGGATCATATATCATCAGTCATGAAGCCTCTTGGGCTGAAAGCGTCAATAGTGTGGGCGAGTCCTGAGCGGGGGATAATGTCGGCCATCCAGAATCCTTATGTCTGGGCGGGGCTTGCGTCGTGCATTGCTGTTGTGGTTACGGCTGGTTTCGCGGGCTTTTTCTGGACGTTATTTTGGGGCGGGGCAGCGTGGTTTGTTATACGGGGCGCGAAATTCATCGCCGGGAGATTCAGGAGCGCGGAATATGGCGGATAAGAGGAAGTTTATCGGCAGGAAATTCGGAGCTATTCACAGGTCGAGGGAGCTTGCCTTGCAGTTCCTTTGCTCGATGGACATCTGCCCTGAGCAGGATTTCTCGCAGTCTCTGGAGCTGTTCATGAGCATGGACGTAACGCAGGATGACCCGCCCGAAGTCAAAGCCAGATGCCGGACTCTCGCGGCTGAAGTGTGGAGCAGGAGGACGGAGATTGACGGGGTATTGCTCCGGGTTGTTACGGGGTGGCGGCCTGAAAGAATGGTGAGCGTGGATAGGACGATACTGCGGCTGATGATACTTGAGGGGTTCATGACGAAGAGCCTTCCTGTGGGGGCGGCTGTAACTGAGGCTAAGAATCTCGCGGAGGATTACGGCACTAAGGACTCCCCGCGTTTCGTGAAGGGCGTGATGTACAAGGCCGCGAAATACTTTGAGGCCTCTGACACCGGCCATGAAGGGAGTGAATGATTTGACCGCAAGATTCAGGAAGGCAGAACGCGAAGACACCGGGAAAATCCTGCGCTTCATCCGTGAGCTTGCGGAGTATCAGCGCATGGCCGGGCAAGTTACGGCGACTGTAGAGACGCTCGAAGAATGGCTGTTCACGAGGAACATGGCGGAAGCGTTCTTCATTCTTGGCGATGACGCAAACGAGGTAGGGTACATGCTGTTCTATCACACATTCTCGACATTTCTGGGGAAGGCCGGGATACACGTTGAGGATTTGTACGTGAGGCCGGAATTTCGCGGCAAGGGTTACGGGTCAGCGGCCTTCAGGGAAATTGCCAGGATTGCGGCGGAAAGAGGCTGTGAGCGCGTTGAATGGGCGTGCCTGGACTGGAACAAGCCTATCATAGATTTGAGTGTGTCGCTGGGAGCTGTGCCGCTTGATGAGTGGACTGACTACAGGCTTTCGGGCGGCGCGCTGAAGAATTTGGCGGAACAGGCATAAAATTTTCCCCCCTGTCATTCACGGCAAGGGGGACTCACTCTTCATTTCACGGTTTCACTTCACTGCTTCGGCGATTGCTTCCGCCACTTCCTGCGGTTTTGCTTGGCCCTTGGACTCCTTCATCACGAGGCCCTGAAGGAACTTGAGCTTCTTGCCCTTCTTGTCCTTCCCGGATTTTATCTCGTCGAGAACATCAGGATTTGCGGCGATAACTGACGCTATAATCTCAGCAAGAGCATTCCCGGCGACTCCGCCCTCAGTGATGCCCAGCGCCTTCACAGCCTCATCAATCCCGCAACCCTCAGCGCATACACGGTCGAAAACTTCGCGCCCCTGTGTCGTTGAGAGCTTGCCACCGTCAACACGCGCCACAATCCCCGCCAGTGTCTCAGGCTTCACGGTGAAATCCGAAATCTTCTGCCCTCTCTCGTTCAGCACACGCAGGACTTCCGTACGCACCCAGTGAGAAGCCCTCACAGGATTCGCCCCAGCCTTCACACATGCCTCGAAGTAGTCAGCAAGATTCTTGTCGTCAGTCAGAACGTCAGCAACCTCACGAGGAACTCCCCAATCGTCAACGTACCTGTTTGCGCGAACGTCAGGCATTTCCGGCATCCTCGCGGCCACACGGTCAATCCATTCCTGCGAGATATACAGCGGGGGCAGATCTGGCTCGACGATGAACTTGCGGTAATTCTCCTTCACGCGTGATGACGATGTTATGCCCTTCGCGTCGTTCCAGTGCCGTGTTTCCTGTATCACTTCCCCGCCCTGAAGCATGATCTTCTTCTGCCGCTTTATCTCGTACTCAATCGCCCGCTCCAGTGCCTTGAACGAGTTCATGTTCTTGACTTCCACCTTATGCCCCCAGCGTCCGTCAGAACACTTCATCGACACGTTAGCGTCAAAGCGCATCATTCCCTTTTCGAGTTCGACATCTGACGCTCCCGAATATATCACGCGCCTGCGCAGGGTCATCACGTACTCTACTGCCTCAGCCGCTGATGACACGTCAGGCTCCGACACGATTTCGGCCAGCGGAGTCCCCGACCTGTTGTAGTCGACATATGATGTGTCAGCACCCTCAAGACGGCCGTCTGATGCGCTGTGATGAAGGCTGCCTACGTCCTCCTCAAGGTGCATGTGATGAACGCGGATTTTCTTCAGGCTGCCGTTTGCGTCGTGGACCTCAATGTAGCCCGCTGTAGTGATGGGCAAATCGCACTGGCTGATCTGGTGTCCCTTGGGAAGGTCAGGGTAGAAGTAGGACTTGCGGAAGAACAATGACTTGGGACGGATTCCGCAGTTCATGGCGAAACCCGCAAGCATTCCCTGTTCTACGACGTGATGATTCAGGTGAGGGAGAGTCCCGGGAAGTCCCATGCAGACCGGGCAAATGTTCGTGTTTGCGGGAGCGTCCGTGTTCGTTGAGCATGAGCAGAACAGCTTCGAGTCAGATTTCAGGCGTATATGAATCTCAATCCCTATGACGGGCGTAAATGTAAGTTCAGGCATGTTACTTCACTGCTACTAAAAAAGTGTGATAATGTGCCTTCCACACTTCTAGAATATTCCTCGTTCATCCTGTCCCTTTTCGCAAAAGCTACTCAGGTTTGCCCGACAGTCCAGAGGCCTTTTAACCCCTTCCCGCCTGGCCAGCGGTACGGTACTTCACACACTCACGCAGGTTTATTGCTGCGTTCATGTCCCTGTCCATCACTAACCCGCATTCAGGGCAGATATATTCCCTGTCTGACAGCTTCAAGTCTTTCTTCACGTGTCCGCATCGGGAACATGTTTTACTGCTGGCGTAAAATCTTTCCGCAATCCTGAGCTGGATACCGTATACTGCGCATTTCCGCTCTAACAATTCCCGGAAGTACCATAACTCGCACTCAGATATAGCCCGCGACAAATGACGGTTCTTCATCATCCCTGACACGTCCAAGTCCTCGATTGTGATGAACTCAGGCTGTATGCTTGTGATTTCGTGTACAGCTTTCTTGAGGTAATCGCGGCGTTTGTTGCTCATCCTCATATATGCCCGCTGTACCTTCAGCCTCTGTTTGTCCAAGTTCGAACGAGTTTTCCTAGCAGCAGTTACCTCCTTTCTGTGTCTTAGTTTGCGCGAGAATTTCCGCTGCTCACGCTTCAGCCTTTTCTTCAGCCGTCTCATTCGGTCGGTGTGGTTGATGTTGGGATATTTCCTGCCGTCTGAGACAACCGCAAAACTCTTTATCCCTAAGTCAATTCCGATTCCCTCAGACTTGGCGGGCTGTGCTTGGGTTGCCTTCACGGTCTCAAACACGAACGAGGCAAAATATCTTCCTGCCCGGCGCGTTACCGTTACGCTGAGTGCCTGCCCATCACATGGAACATAGCCGTATTCCTTAAAGCGTACCCAGCCTAGTGTTGGGAGCTTGGCACGATGACGTTCGATTTTGAGATCGCCTGCATTGTTGCGCGGTAGATACATGCTCACTGGCCGTCCGTTCCTCCGCTTGAATTTCGGGAAGCCCGCTCTGCCCTTCATGAATGACTTGTAGGCTGTATCCTCGTTCATGACTGCTTTCTTGACCGCTTTCGATGACACTTCCCATATCCACGACTTGCCAGGATTGGCATTCCTGTAGTCGTTGTTGAGCCACTTCGAGAAGTCATAGCCCGACATATAGCTTCGTGTGCCGTCGCGGTAATTATCACGGTTGGCCGCTATGAACAGGTTGTAGACGTAACGGCAAACTCCCATTGTCCGCTCTATTTGCTTTATCTGTTCGGAAGTCGGCTTGAGTTTCACCTTATAAGTATTATGTCCTAATACCCTAATCTAGACTACATCTCCTCCGTTCGCGATTCTGGGACTGCCTAAGTGGCGTTCAAGGATGATTCCCGCGTCAAGAAGCTCACTGTCGCTCCATCTCCTGCCGATTAACTGCAAGCCAACAGGGAGACTCCCGGCATAGCCCGTGAAGAATGACAGTCCAGGAAGCCCCGCTAGGTTCACAGGGAGCGTGTAAAGGTCAGCCTCATAGCCCTTCATTGCATCGTCGTCTTTCTCGCCTACCTTACCCGGCATTGACGGCGTTACTGGCTGTAGTATGTAGTCAGTCTCACCGAATGCTCTTGCGAACTCCTGGGCGATGAGAGTGCGCACCTTCGTGGCGGCGACGTAATACTCCTCGCACCTTGTCGGCTCAGTCAGGCATGTACCCGCGATGATTCTTGCCTTCACTTCCGCGCCGAATCCGTAACTTCTCACACGCTCGAACATTTCCTTGATGCCCCTTGCGTCCTTCACAGTGTAGCCCAGCCTCACTCCGTCGTAACGCTCAAGGTTGGTGTGAGCCTCAGACATGGCCAGAGCGTAATAGCAGGCCACCGCGTATTTCGACACAACAGGCAGTGATACTTCAGTGATGATTGCGCCCTCGTCAGCAAGAACTTTCTTCACCCTGTCCATCGCCTCAGCTATAGGAGCGTCAAGCGTGAAGCCCTGAAATTCTTTGACGACAGCAATCTTCTTCCCCTTGATGCTGACGTTCTCATTGTGTGTGAAATCGTGGGGCTTGTCCCTGAAACTTGATGAGTCCATCTTGTCATGGCCGGAAATCACTGACATAACGATTTGCAGATCTCTCACAGTCCTAGCGAACGGGCCGATCTGGTCGAGTGATGAGCCGTAAGAGATGAGACCGTAACGGCTGACCATTCCGTACGTGGGCTTGAGGCCGTAAACACCGCAGTATGACGCAGGCTGACGGATTGAGCCTCCTGTGTCAGAGCCGAGCGAGAAGGGTACGTACCCCGCGCTGACTGCCGCCGCAGAGCCCCCAGAGCTTCCGCCCGGGACTAGTGATGTGTCGTTGGGGTTGCGTGTCGGTCCGAACGCTGAATTTCCGCAGGTGTTGCCCATCGCGAACTCGTCCATGTTGGCTTTGCCCATGAGTACACACCCGGCATCCCTGAGCCTCGCCCATGCTGTAGCGTCATAGGGAGGCCGCCAGTTTCCGAGAATGCGGCTCGCGGCGGTGGTACGGATTCCCTTTGTGCAAAGATTATCCTTGATGATTGTGGGAATGCCTGAGAGTGAGCCGTCTTTTGCTGACTGGGGCGTGTCGTCTGTGCGTGTGATTAGGGCGTGGATTGATTCCTCGCACTGGTCAATGCGTTTCTTGCAGGACGTGAATATTTCGGACGCTGAGAATTTCCCGGCCTTCAGACCCTCCATCAGCATCCACAAATTAAGCTCGTAAAGTTCCATGTTACTCCTCCATTATGCGCGGGACTCTGAAATATGAGCCGTCAACATGCTCGCTCTCGTGAATAATCATGTCAGTGTCGTGGAAGGGGATCACCTTGTCCTCACGGAGGGGGCATTCTATGGCCTCCGCAAAGCTGAACGGCTCTACGTCCTTCAGGTCTAACTCTTTGAAGCACTGTAGAGCGTCAAGGAAGCTGTTGATGTAGCGCACTGCCCCGGCTAGTTCCTCCTCAGTAAGAAGAAGGCGGGACTCTAATGCGATGTCGTTGACTTCTTCGCTGGTCAGGTTCACGTGCAAGTCTCCTTTGTGTGTTGTGGATTTTTTCAGCGTGTATTATATCAGCCTGATCAGCCGCTATATTTCCTCCTGACGATTTCCGTAAAGAACCCGTTTCCCGCAACAAAAACAGCCCCTCCCCAGAACGCAAGGAACTCACGCGGATAACCGTGCCACATCTTGGGAGCAAATGTCCACGCGGCAAGAAAGCACATGCACTCGATGGCCGCGAAATTATACCCGTGATACGCAAAGACGCCGTAGCGTGATATGAAGTCATTGACCTGCGTCGCCCATGCAATTTGCTCGTAATCTGACGATTCATCGGAAAGGCCAAGCCTTAGACTCCCGGTATTCTTGAGATGAGAGCCAATTATTGAGGCCGCTAAGTAACATATTTCGCAGGCGGAAAGTATTAACGACTTATCCCCTGAGAATCTAGGCAGCACAAAAAACACTGAAGCGCACACAAAGCAGAAGACGGCGGACTTCATTTTTCTGTGCGCGAAATACGTTCCCAGAATGCCGAGAACGAGACCCGCTGATGATGACAGTATGATAACTCCTGCTTCCTTGATTCCCCAGAGTATGTACGCTGCGTTCAATGCAACGCCTGATATGCCGAAAAGCACCAATTCTTCGGTGAAGTTAGGCCGCCTTTGAATCCCAATATTCATGAGCTGAAAGACAATGATTGAGGCCGAAGCGTAAATCATTCCGTAAGCATAAAGCGTTGATGACTCAGCCCCTGAGAATCTGGCCAGCACAGAAAGCACTGAAGCGTACAAAAAATAGAAAGCGGCGGACTTCATTCTTCTGTAAGCGGAATACATTCCCAGAATGCCGAGAATGAGACTCGCTGATGATGACAGCAGGATAATTCCCGCGCCCGTGATTTCACTGAAGATGTATGACACGTTCATTGCCGCGCCTATTATCCCTAATAATATCGGACTCTCTGCTGTAGGGGGGGTATGTGCCATTGCCTGCTCCTTCTTTCATGCGGATTTTGTTGAAAACATTATATATTTCACCGCGTTTTTTTTTTTTCGACACGGAGTCAATAAAAATATTGCGCAGCGTCTTAAAATCTTCACCGAAGACGAAAGGAGCTGTGAACATTGGAGCCGCTGTACACAATTCAAGTCGGGCTTGGACTTCAGGAACATTCAATAAAAGTTTATCCTGACAGGGTAGTTATACAGAAGCCGAAAGATGAAACGTCCAAACTGGGAATAGTCAAGAAGGAGCTTCAGATGCAGGGGGTTCAGTTCTCCGGAAAGCTCGGCGACTTCCTCAACGCAAAATATATCGGCATTGATGTAACGTATGACAAGATAGAAAGCGTTGATTTCCGTCCTGCTGACGGCGAGATAATGATGAGCGGGCTTCTTGTGATCAACCTTAAGGGGCGTGAAAGCGTAAACGTAACGTTCCTGAATTACGCTAAGACAGCGAACGCGATACATTTCAGGTCAGATTGCAACGACACGGCAAGGCAGATAAAGCAGTATATCGACTCAAAGCTGGGAGGCTTCGGCCATTCAGGACAGCAGAGAGTTCTGAATTTCGACGGCTGCGGATGCCAGAAGATGAGATTCTTCTTCCAGGGCGACGCTGTGGTCTCGCGCTCTATAGGCGACGCTGTGCGAGGTTCTATAGAGCTTCGTGCGGGCAATGACGGCTCATTCAGCATCAAGTTCACGGACTCCTCGAAGAACGTAATCGGAGGATGTTGCTTTGACTTTGATCCTGCCGACAGTAACGCCGGGAAAAAGAGAAGCGAATACACAGAGATGATTCACGCGGGAAGAAAGTTCACGTGCCTCTGCTGCTTTGACCTGGGAGACCACATGATGAGGCAGTATCATTTTCCCGGTGTCAGGGAGCTGGAAGAATGCGCCAGATACATGGGAATCTCACAGGTAACGACGAGAGACATAGCCACGTCCGAAATCACAGGGACAAGGCCGCTGTAAAATTCAAGGGGGAATTACATCATGGCATTTATCATTACGTGCGAGAACTGCATAGGCCAGCCTTTCGAGTTCATCCAGCGCGACGGCGAAATACTCACCAAGCCAGCCGGAAAACAGGTTCAGGGGACATTAGGCCTTCAGCAGCCGGAGCAGGGAAGCGACAAGCTCCGCCTGACATTCTGTGACGGGGGAAGCCTTCTGGGCAGCATATGGGGGGCGTTTGTCCCTTGGGGAGATCCCCTGTGCCACTTCGATTTCAGCGAAAGCGAGCTGAGGAACGGCACAAAGTCAATAAAGTGCGTGCAGTGGCTCACGGTTATTCCGCCGATAACGGATACTCTGCTCTGCTACGACTTCAGTACGGGAAAGGGAAGGGGCTACATTTTCCCTGACACGGAGAACTTGAAGATGTTTGCGGTTGAAGCGGGAATAACTGAGATGGAAGTGCAGGATTATGACGGCAAAGTCCTTCAGCGCGAGCCGATCTGATCCTCACATGCCGTAACATGAGCGAAGCTGCGTAATCTGTTGAGGCAGGGCTTCTTCAGGTTACGCAGGATCTCCGCGCCGCTACTTCTTCCCCAAGAGGTAATCAACGTACTGACGCGCCGCCCTTCCAGTCATCCCCCCGTGGCTTATCTCCCACCTGTCAGCACCGGCGAAAAGCTCCCCTTCAGGGACATCAAGCCCGGCTTTCCCTGCAAGCGTCCTCACAATCTCATGATAAGCATCACGTCTGGGACTCGAAAAGTTCACCGCAATCCCAAATCTTGAAGCCAGAGATAATTTTTCCTCCACAGTGTCAGACCTGTGAATGTCCCCGTTATGCTCCATGTCATCGCGGTCCTTCCAGATTTCACGGACGATATGACGGCGGTTTGACGTGGCGTAAACCAGAATGTTATCAGGCCTGGCCTCAATGCCTCCCTCTATCACGGCCTTCAGGTACTTGTACTCGCTCTCGTTCTCCTCGAAGGACAGGTCGTCGATGAACAGTATGAACTTGTAGTTTCGCCTGCGCAGCCTGCCTATGATGTCCTGTATGTCCCGGAACTGATGCTTATACAGCTCGATCACTCTCAGGCCGTCAGCAAAATACTCATTGAGCAGTGCCTTCACGCTTGTAGATTTCCCCGTTCCTCCGTCGCCGTAAAGAAGCACGTTGTTGGCGGGTCTCCCGGAAATGAAAGCCTCAGTGTTTGCGCGGAGCTCGGCCTTCTGCGTCTCATAGCCTACAAGGTCAGACAGCCTTACATTGCCGACATCGTCATTGCTGAGAGCGGAAAATTTCCCCCCGTCATACCTGAAAGCCTTTCTTGTCGCGAAATAACCCACGCCGTGATTCCTGTACCAGTTCGTTACGATGTCATAGACTTTCCGGGAAGAATGCACATCAGCTATAGCCTTGCTGATTTCGCAGACTGGGGATGTTTGGTTCTCGTCTCCTATGAAGCTGTCTATGTAGTGAAGGTGTTCATTGTCCAGATGGAAGAGCCTCATGAAGACCTCGAAATCCCGAAGGGCAATATCCCTGAGCGATCCTTGAGGAGGCTCACGTCTCTCACAGGCGAGGGAGAAGAAATTTTCATTGCTCAGGATAAAGTGAGTCAGGTAGTTCTGCCAGATGTTTCCTGAGGCGTAATTGTTCCTGTATGCTTCCGTGATAAACTCGTGGAAGAGTATGTGAATCTCTAGAGTGTCATCAGTGCTGAAAGCCGTGCTTAACCTGACTATCATGCTGTCGGCGGGGGCTTCATAGGCGAGCAAAATGCACAAGGCACAATTCCTCCTGTCTATATTATTGTGGATGATTTGGAATTATATATCACTCAGCGGAAAACATACCCCGCTATTTTCTCACTATGCCCGCACGGTAGTGTTCAAAGCACAGACTGCACACCCCCTCGCAGCTTCCTCCATGCCGTCCGGGATTCTCACATCAAGCCCGAAAATTTCCCCCGCAATCCCTCTCATGATTTTGTTCTTCCTGAGTCCGTTTCCTGAGCCGACAACAACGCCCGCCTTCCTGCCGGTGATACGCGACATTTCCAGGTACATCCCATGAAGCTCGCCGATAATCCCGCGCATTACCCCGACAGTAAACGCACCGGGCGTGAAGTTCCCGGCGGTTATTCCCCGTATGCTCCCGGTTATGTTGGGATTCGAGCGCGTACCCTGAAATCTGGTGTCAACGTCCCAAGACTCATCCAGCCCGTGAGACTCAAGGAATTTCCCGGCATGTTCGCTCATCACGTCATAGCATGAACGCCCGGCAATCTCCCTGTAGAATCCCTCAAGCATCGCATAAGCCCTCCCCCCGCAAAGCGCGGACCCGGCCAGCAGGTAGCCTTCACCGTAAGGACGAAGCTCAATGTCCCCGCTTATGTCAGCGAAATCACGCGTCATGAATGAGACCTGAGAACCCGTGCCAATGTTCAGGAGAAGCGTGCTGTCCTCATCGTCAACAGACCCCATGAAGCTGGCCTGATTGTCGCCCATCGCGCAGACTACAGGGACTCCCGCGTCAGTTTCACCTACAGCCTTATAGCCTCTCACAGTCTCCGGGAAATACGAGACGTCAACCCCCGCCGCTTCGAGCCGGTCGAACATGAACCTGCGTTCCCTGACATCGAAGCATCCCAGCCCCGCGGCCATTTCAGCGGACAAAACGGGCGAGTCATTCCCGCAAAGTTTCATGGCTATGTAGTCGCTTATCGTGGTGAACTTGGCGGCGTTGTGCGGGATTTTCCCGGCTCTCTGTAAGTAGAAGTGAGTCCCTGTTCCGTAACCGGGCGAGACTTTGAGGCCGTGGGAGCGCAAAATTTCGAGGGATGATTTGCCGCTGACGGGGATAATTGCGCTTGGGTCTTCCCATGTGTAGAGGGGGCTGACGGATTCGCCGCGTGAGTCTACATATAATATCCCGTGCATCTGTCCTGTGAGTCCGATTGCTGAGGGAGTGCCGTATTTCTGTGTGAGGGAGTCCAGCCCGGCCATGACGATTGAGAGTATGCGGGCGGGGTCTTGTACGCGTGATTCCGGGAAGTCTCCGGGAATGAATGCCTCATGGTTGGCGGTGATGGAGTCTATGACTTTGCGGGATGAATTTATTGCGGCTATGCTGACTGATGTTGTGCCTGTGTCGATTCCTAGATAGTACTTCATGGGGTGATTGCCTCCTGTTTGCTGGGTAATGTGCATAGTATAATCGCTGAATCACAAAGGAGGCGTTGCACATGCGGAAAAATTCACGCGCTGAAATCCTGAAGGAAGCCTACAATCTGGCGGGGCATTCTGAGGGGGGCAGTTTCTCTGAAGTCTACACAGCTCCTGACGATAAGGACGGGAGGAGTTTTGCCGGGAGCATATACTTTCTTCTTGACGGGGGCGAAATCTCACACTTCCATCAAATCGACTGCGACGAAATCTGGTACTATCACGAGGGCTGCGGAATGAAAATCACCGTACTTGACGGCAAGGGCAAGAAGGAATTTCTGCTTGGTGCTGACGTAACGAGGGGTGAGCGTCATATGATAGTCATCCCGGAAGGAGTCATATTCGCGGCGGAGAATCTCAGGGAGGACGGCTACACGTTTGTATCCTGCGCAACGACTCCGAAATTCAGGTATGAGGGCTTCAGGTTAGTCGGCAAAAACGAAATCAGGGAGAAATACCCGGACATAGCGGACGAAATAGAATATCTTGCGTATTAGGACAGCAACGCTGTAATCTGTCTGCAAAATTCCTGCCCGCGCTGTATAATTAGACTATCCATTTTTTCACACACAAATTCATATTTCACAGGAGGAGTTCTCTAAACCATGAAGAAACTTTTTGTGTTGTTTCTCGCAGTATGTCTCATCGTCAGCGCGGCTAGTGTCTCGTTCGCGCAGGGAAAGAAGTTCGGGGCAACCTACATGACCATGAACAACCCGTTCTTCGGGGTCATGAACGACGCAATCAAGGCGGCTGTTGAGGCAAACGGCGACACGCTCATCACCCTTGACCCGGCACTCGACGCTGTGAAGCAGATCTCACAGATCGAGGATCTCGTCGCGCAGGGAGTCGATGCTATCTTCCTGAACCCCGTAGACTGGCAGGCAGTAGCACCCGGACTCATGGCCGCACACGAAGCAGGAATCCCAATCATCAACGTTGATGCCCCCGTCTATGATGAGGACTACGTAACCTGCATAGTAGCGTCGGACAACCTCGCCGCCGGACAGGTCTGCGGTGAAGACATGCTCAAGCGTCTCCCCAAGGGCGGAAAAGCCGTAATTCTCGGCCACCCCACAACCAAGACAGGAATCGACCGCATAGCCAACTTCAAGAAGATAATCGAGGCTCATCCAGAGTTCACGATTGTTGCTGAGGACAGCTCCGAGGGTCAGCTCGAAATCGCAATGCCCAAGATGGAGAACATCATTCAGGCTCACCCGGATATGTCGGTCGTTATGTGCGTGAATGACCCGACAGCACGCGGCGTAATTCAGGCTCTCAAGGCAGCGGACATGAAGGGCGTGTTGATTTACGGCGTTGACGGCTCGCCCGACGCGAAGAAGGCCATCAAGGAAGGCGACATGACAGGAACAGCGGCCCAGTCCCCCATCAACATCGGCAAAATCGGCGTTGAGATGGCGTACAAGGTGCTTGCGGGTGAGAAGGTCGAGAAGCACATCCCCGTGCCCGTACAGCTCATCACGATTGAGAACGTTGACGAGTTCGGCGTTGACGGCTGGCAGTAGAATCTGACCTACAGAGGCAGGCGCATTCGTCAAGGGTGTACCTGCCTTTGTGTTACATGGAGGTGAACAAGCGTAATGGCAGAAGAAAAAATTTTGCTCCAGATGAAGAACATCCACAAGAAATTTCCCGGAGTGTACGCGCTGAAGGACGTTAATTTTGACCTCCGGGCCGGGGAAGTCCACGCGCTGCTCGGCGAGAACGGAGCAGGAAAGTCAACCCTCATCAAGTGCCTTGCTGGCATCTACATTCCCGAAGAAGGAGAAGTAATCGTAAAGGGCGAGTCCCACATCATGAGGAGCGTTGCTGACTCACAGGCTCACGGCATCAGCGTCATCCATCAGGAATTGTGCCTTGTCCCGTATCTCTCAATCGCCGAGAACATGTACTTGGGGCGCGAGCGCAACGTCGCCGGAATCATCAGGCGCGGGCAGGAGAACGAGGAAGCCCGGAAGATGCTCGCACGTCTGGGACTGGACTTTGACCCGAACACCCTCATCAAGGACTTGAGCATAGCCCAGCAGCAGATGGTCGAAATCGCGAAGGCTCTCTCTGTGAAGGCAGATATTCTCGTGATGGATGAGCCGACAGCCTCGCTTACCGACAAGGAAACGGAAGTACTGTTTGAGACTATGAGGCAGCTTAAGGCCGAGGGAATCGGGATAATCTACATCTCCCACAGGATGAGCGAGCTTTTCGCCATAACCGACCGCGTAACAATCATGCGCGACGGCCAGTATGTCGGGACGGTCAACACAAGAGAGACCACGAACGACCAGCTTATAGCGATGATGGTCGGGCGCGAGCTTACACAGCTGTACTTCAAGGACGAAGTGAAGCCGGGCAAGGTTGTTGTCGAGGTGAAAGACCTGGTAAGCCCCCCGTTCGTCAACGGCGTATCATTCGCTGTGCGTGAGGGCGAAATCGTGGGAATGTCGGGGCTTGTCGGTGCTGGAAGGTCTGAGACCGCTCACTGCATATTCGGGATTGATGACAGGTACACGGGCGAGATTCTGATTGACGGAAAGCCGGTTCACATCCGCTCGGTGCGTCAGGCCATGCAGAACGGAATCGCGATGGTCCCGGAAAACCGCAAGGAGGAAGGCCTCGTACTCATTAACTCAGTCGGCTACAACCTCACATTGACGGTGCTACACGAAATCTTCAGGGGCCGCCCCCTCGGCAACCCCGCGAAAGAGACCGAGACAATCGCGCACTACATCAAGGAGTTGGCGATAAAGACCCCGACACCTGACCAGCTCGCGGAGAATCTCTCAGGCGGCAACCAGCAGAAGATAGTGATAGCGAAATGGCTTGCCACCGGGCCGAAGCTGTTGATACTGGACGAGCCTACGAGGGGTGTTGACGTTGGGGCGAGGGCGGAAATTTACGGCCTCATGAACGAGCTGGCCAAGCAGGGGGTCGCTATCCTCATGATTTCGTCAGACCTGCCGGAAGTAATCAACATGTCGGACAGGGTGCTTGTCATGCACGAGGGAAGAGTAACAGCCAACCTCGGCAAGAACGAACTCAGCCAGGAAATAATCATGCGTTACGCAACAGGAACAGGAGGAACATTAAATGTCGCTTGATGCACCGAAGGCACAGAATGGATTTGTGCGTTACTTCAAGGAAAACATGGGTACGCTGATAGGGCTGCTCATAATGTGCGCGATACTGTCATTCACCACAAACGGAGTATTCTACTCACAGCGCAACTTAGTGAACGTACTGCGTCAGGTGTCATCGAATGCCTGCCTTGCGTTCGGAATGACGTTTGCGATAATCACGGGAGGAATTGACCTGTCAGTCGGCTCAATCCTCGCAATTTCCGGGACACTCAGCGCGGGCTTCATAGCCAACAACAACATGCCGGTAGCACAGGCCGTAATTCTGGCTATCGTAATCGGAACAGCGCTCGGCCTCTTCAACGGAGTAGTAATCGCAAAGACGACAATCCCCCCGTTCATAGTAACGCTCGCGATGATGCAGATGGCACGGGGAGCGGCGTACATCTACTCGAACGGCCAGCCTATCCGCGCTATGTTCCCTGAGTACCAGATAATCGGGACGGGCTATCTCGGGCCTATACCTTACCCGGTGATCTACATGGTCGTGTTCCTGATAGTGTGCGTGATACTGCTGAGCAAGACGCGTTTCGGTCGGCATGTCTACGCTGTGGGAGGCAACGACAAGGCGGCGATATTCTCCGGCGTTAATGTGGCAAGAACGAAGATGCTTGTGTACACGATGAGCGGATTTCTTGCGGCGTTCACGGGCGTGGTTCTCTGCGCGAGGATGGCATCAGGTCAGCCGACAGCGGGTCAGAGCTTCGAGATGGACGCGATTGCGGCGACGGTCTTGGGCGGAACGTCGATGTCGGGCGGAGTCGGCAAGATCGGCTCAACGATGATAGGCGTGCTGATTATCGGTGTGTTGAACAACGGCTTGAACTTGCTGGGGCTAAATTCGTTCTGGCAGCAGATAGCGAAGGGTATCGTGATTTTGTTGGCGGTGTATGTGGACATGCTGAAGAAGCGCAGGAAGTAGCGGGCGATTTCCGCGTTTGAAGCTGTGGTATAATACCCGAAATTCCAAGTTAAGCGACAAAATTTCAGCAGAAGGAGTGTAGACAGGATGCGATTCGGCGGCTATAATCGAGGCCACGAAGCCACGAAGCCACGTCTAGCTATGCCCTGATTCATGCTGAAACAGTGAATATAGAGACCAGCGTCCCCATGCTTGGGAGTAATCCTGAGCGCGGGGGCGATTTTTTGTGTCGGAAGGAGACATGCAGAATGGTCAAAAAGTTGTTGGCGGCGGCAGTGGTGTTGTTGGTGATGGTGTCGGGAGCATGGGCGGATATGCAGATATTCTCTTCTCACCGCTCAATCGTGGATTTGGCTGACGGGAAGCCGGACTACTCGACAGCAAGATTCCTCAGCATGTGGGTAGAGGCATTAGGCTATGACGGTCAGGCAACGCAGGCAGATGTGAATCTCACGGGTACAATGACATTCTCAGATGGCGATTATTCCTTCTGGGACAGCAAGAACGGGATGCGCCACATTTCGGGAGCTTCGCATACTTTTGGGCTTGCCGCTGGGAGCTGGGTCAATGTGGGAAGTGCGCCTGAGTATGTACCAATGACAGCGAGCGGTGATAATGTCGTGTTTTGTCTTGAGGCGGACGGTGGGCTTAACGGCGTTAATGTCAGTTGGAGCTTCCCGGACAAGCCGGACTACAGCGGAACGGGTACAGTCCCGCATTACAGGACAACTCAGTCCCAGTTGGAGTCGTACGTTCCTTACGTGGAGTACGTGCGCTCAGGCTCTCAGGTTTCGGGGCTTAGGTGGCGGATTGTGAGTCCCGACAACACAGCGGAGGCCGTAGCGCTGGATTTCGAGTCGTGGTTCGTGATAGACAGTGTTCAGGACGCAGACGGAACTACCCTGTATTCAGGCTCATGGACAGACATTGAGGCAGGGAATCCTGTTTCAGGCGAGGCAACGTTCGACAGCCCGCTCAATGAGGCCGACATATCAAGGATACGTGTTGCTTTCAACCGCTGGAATGAAGACTCTGAGAACAGCTATCAGTGGTTCTTCTGCAACCCCTCAGAGCCGGAGCCTTGGCTGTATGAGAATCACTCGTTTACTGCCTCGCTGGTGAACGGGAAATCTGACTATAGCAATGTGAAATCCGACCGCATCTTCTTCGATGTACGGGTCAGCAGGGGCATAATAGCTGAGGCCAAGCATTTCACAGCAGACGCAAGCATGACAATACCGGGCGGAGGCTACAGTCTCGCAGATAACGACACAGATGAAGACCTCGGCGTAACTGTTCCGGTCGGCACGGATAAGACGTTCAAGCTGAGAATGGGCAGTAGTGTAGCACCTGGTGATACTAGTCTGCTGGAATTTCAGCCAATCGATGAAAACGGTGCGAATCTCCACTTTGAGGGCGGTGCTGAGGGCGGTGGGGAAAACCTCGTAGGCAGGACGATAACATGGACATTCCCGGAAGATTTCGGCCTCAGCGGGAGCGCAAAAGTCAGCAGCTTCAAATCTGCGGTGCAATTCCTCGCTACTGCTGTCCCGTATGTTGAGCTTGTCAGTGCTGACGGGAAACTCACGGCTGTGAACTTCAGGATGGTTGCATCGTCAGACACATCAACGGCTCTGGAGCTTCCGTACAGGACGAACTTCCGGCTTCGCTTTGACCGCATAGTTCCTGATGAGGTAAAGGGCAAGTATTACTATTCGAGCTGGAGGTACAATGAATCGTCAGGGACATGGACGCTTGGGCAACCGCAGGACTTGAGCAACATGGAATGCGTTACGGTTCGCCTCTGGAGCTGGGAAGAAGACGCAGACGACTCACTAAAGTATCAGTGGCACTTCTACCCGGCCGAAGCCCCCGCGCCCCTCGAAATCACGACGGCCTCCCTTCCTGACGCAACCGTGAACGCCTCCTACACCGCCACCCTAGCCGCTAACCTCCCCGGAGCCACATGGTCAGTCTCATCCGGGACTCTCCCGGCAGGCCTCACCCTCAACTCATCGACCGGGACAATCTCCGGCATCTCCACAACAGCAGGCACGGCGACATTCACGGTAACAGCCACGCTCGAAGGCCACGGCAGCGCGGAAAAGACTTTCACCCTCACGGTCAGCCAAACGCCGACACCCCAGACTGTAGAAATCACCACGACCACAATCCCGGAAGCGGTCGCAGGGATGAGCTACAACGCCGAGCTTGAGTCGAATCCCGAAGGGGCGACATGGACGCTCTCAGGCAACCTTCCGGCGGGGCTTGTCCTCGACTCATCGGGCAGGATTTCCGGGACTCCGACGGTTGCAGGCGAGTTCAGGTTCACTGTTACGGCAAGATACGGCACGGCAAGTGATGTTCGCACTCTGACGCTCACGGTGAAGCCCCTCGAAATCACGACGGAGACTCTTCCGGGCGGGACTGTCGGGGATGCGTACAACGAGACTCTGACCTCCAACGGTTCGGGACTCACATGGACGGTTAGCGCAGGGACTCTCCCGGCGGGTCTCACACTGAACGGGAACACCGGGCTTCTCTCCGGGACACTGACGGAGGCGGGGGAATACACGTTCACGGTCTACGCTCACAACACACACGCCAGCGCGTCCAAGCAGTTCACGGTGAATGTCAGCAACAGAGGCACAGGCGGACATGGCGGGGGCTGCTCATCATTCACGGCGGTATTCGGCGCAGGTCTCCTCGCAGTCATACTCAAGAGACGTTAGCGCAACAAAAATCCCCCGGCCTCATCAACCGGGGGACTTCACTACTCACTAACCACTACTCACTAACCACTACTCACTAGTTCTTGTCGCTGAACTCCGCGTCAACCGTATCACTGTCATTCCGGGACGCTCCGGGATTTGCTCCTGTTTCCGGCCCGGCGTTCTGGTAGAGCCTCTGCCCGAACTCCTGCATTGTCCTCATCAGGTCATCCTTCCCGGACTTCATTCCTGCCTCGTCGCCCGTCTCAATGGCCTTCTTGAGCGCGTCAATCTTGGTGTTCACGCGGCCTTTCTCTTCGGGGGTCATCTTGTCGCCCAAGTCCCTCATGAGCTTTTCGGCCTGGAAGACTGCTCCGTCCGCCTCGTTCTTTGCCTCAGCACTGGCGCGTTTCTTCTCGTCCTCGCTGGCGTGGTCTTCTGCGTCCCTCTTCATGCGCTCGATGTCGTCTTTGCTGAGGTTGGACGACTGGATTGTGATTTTCTGCTCCTTGCCCGTGCCTTTGTCTTTTGCTGACACGTTGAGTATTCCGTTCGTGTCGATGTTGAACGTAACCTCAATCTGCGGAATCCCTCTCGGAGCCGGGGCGATTCCGTCAAGCGTGAACTGCCCTAGCTGCACATTGTCCCGTGCCATAGGACGCTCGCCCTGGAACACAGCGATTTCTACCTGGGGCTGGTTGTCCGCGGCTGTCGTGAAAACCTGGCTTGCCTGCGCGGGAATGGCCGTGTTGCGCTCAATCATCTTCGTCATTACGCCGCCGAGTGTCTCAATCCCAAGCGTGAGGGGCGTTACGTCGACAAGCACTATGTCCTTGTGGTCTCCCTTGAGGATTGCGCCCTGTATCGCCGCTCCTGCCGCGACGCACTCATCGGGGTTGATGCCCTTGGTTGGCTCTTTTCCGAGAAGGTCGACGATTTTCTTCTGCACCATGGGCATACGAGTTGAGCCGCCTACGAGAAGTATCTTGTCGATTTCTGACGCTGACAGCCCGGAATCCTGCAAGGCTCTCTGCGTGGGCTTGATTGTGCGGTCAAGTAAATCCGCCGTCATGCTCTCGAACTGCGCGCGTGTGAGCTTCATCTCAAGGTGCTTGGGGCCTGTCTGGTTGGCCGTGATGAACGGGAGCGATATTGTGGTCTCGGTCATGTTGGACAGCTCGATTTTCGCCTTCTCCGCCGCCTCGCGCAATCTCTGCATGGCCATGCTGTCATTCTTGAGGTCGATGCCCTCTGACTTCTTGAACTCAGCCGCCATCCAGTCAACAATCCTGTTGTCCCAGTCATCACCGCCGAGCCTGTTATCGCCAGCCGTCGCGAGAACCTCGAACACTCCTTCGCCCACGTCCAGAATTGACACGTCGAACGTCCCGCCTCCCAAGTCGAAAACGAGTATCTTATGTTCATCCTTCTTGTTTTCGCCGTAAGCAAGACATGCCGCAGTAGGCTCATTGATGATGCGGAGAACCTCAAGCCCCGCGATTGTTCCCGCGTCCTTTGTAGCCTGCCTCTGAGCGTCGGTAAAGTAAGCCGGGACTGTGATAACCGCCTGCGTTACCGTCTCGCCTAAATAGTCCTCAGCGTCCCTCTTGAGCTTCTGGAGAATCATTGCTGAGATTTCCTGCGGGGTATATTTCTTGCCGTCAATTGTTACGCTGTATTTTGTCCCCATTTCGCGCTTGATTGACATTATCGTTCTGTCTGCGTTGACGATTGCCTGACGCTTGGCGAGCTGTCCTACGAGTCTTTCGCCGTCCTTCGTGAACGCTACTACTGACGGTGTAGTCCTTGCGCCCTCGTTGTTCGCTATGATAGTTGTCTGGTCGCCTTCCTGCACTGCTATGCATGAATTTGTTGTGCCTAAGTCTATTCCTACTACTTTTGCCATGATATATTTTTCCTCCCTAAGATTTCTGGTTCGTCCTGCTGGCCACTAGCCACTAATCACTAGCCGCTAGATTTTCCCTACTGTTACTTTTGCCGGGCGTAATACCCTGTCTTTTGTCCTGTAACCCCTGAGCAATTCCGCCGTGATTTTCCCGTCAAGCTCCGGGCTGTCTACTTTCTCCGTTCCTGATGCGTCATGTATTGCCGGGTCAAAACTCTCGCCTTCAGTCTTGATGACACTCACGCCGAGTCCCTCAAGGACATTCACAAACTGACGCTGTACCATTTCGACACCCTTAATGATTCCGGCCGGGTCATCTGTGCTTGCTGACAATGCGCGGTCCAAGTTGTCCAACACCGGGAGCATCGCTGTGATTGCTTCCTCTTTTGCGCGGGCGCGTGTCTCGGTGCGTTCCTTTATCGTCCGCTGACGGAAGTTGAAGAAATCCGCCCTCACTGTCTTTATTTCCGTCTTGAGGCTCTCTATCTCGCCTTTCAGCTTGTCTGTCTCACTCTGCGCTTCACCGTCAATTTCTTCTTGGGACTCCTCTGTGTCCTCTAGTTTCTCGTCATCCATATTCCTCACCTCCCCGATGAATCCTCGTCAAGAGCGTTCGCGACCGTCTCAAGCACGCTTATCGATTTCTCGTAGTCCATTCTCAGCGGCCCGATCAACCCTAACACTGCCTTCTGCTGGCGGGGCCGGGCGGGTATGAGTATCATTGCGTTATCCTCCATGCCCTCGGTTTCGTTCTCTTCACCCAGCGAGATTCGGAGTGCCTCACTGTTGCGGCATTTCTCGATCATCCGGGCTAGGGGCTTCTCTTGTTCCAGCAGGTTCAAGACCGCCTGAATCCGTGAGATTGCCTGAAAGTGCGGAAGGTCAAGTATCTGCCTCGCGCCTGAGCTGAAGAATTTGTAGTTCTGCTCCGTAAGAAACTTGTCAAGCTCCCTTATTGCGTCCCTGCATGATGTCTCAGCCTCAGAAAGCCCCGATGATGCGTACTGATACAGGACTTCCTTTATCTCACTCCAAGAATGCCCGCTGATGAACGTATTGATGCGCCTGCTGAAATCCTCAAGCGATTTTGCGTCAACCTCGTAAGGCAGCGTAAACTGTGAATGATGAACGAGGCCTCCCTTAAGCACAATCAGCGCAAGCACATTGTTGCCGCCCATGAGTATAAAGTCTATGTGCTGGATCTCCGCGCTGTCTAGAGCCGGGACCGCCGCCACAGCAACACAGTTCGTCAGCCTGGCCATGAGGTGAGTAACGTGCATAAGCAGGTCTTCTATTCCTGTCTTGCTGCCGATAATCTCGCGCCTTATGTCCTCAGAATGGGAATGATTCCTTGCGCGGGCTGTTACCGAGTCAACGTACACCCTGTAGGCTCTCGCTGTCGGAAGCCTGCCTGATGAGCTGTGAGGCTGGTAGAAGTAGCCCATCTCCTCAAGGTCTGCCATCTCGTTGCGGATTGTTGCAGGACTGAGGCCGCGTATGTATTTGCGCGTTATCGTCCTTGACCCGGCCGGCTCTCCTGTCTTTATGTACTCATAGACCACCGCGAGAATTATGCTCAGCTGTCTTTCTGTCATCATCGCTCACCTCCTGTCATAGTCTTAGCACTCACTATGAACGAGTGCCATTATCAAACAACGCGGATAAGATTAGCAGAGGGCGCGGAAAAAGTCAACAGGGGCGTGAAAACCTGTGTGCTATAATCGCGCTGATTAATCCCGGAAAATGAAGGTGAAGAAAATTTCTGTACCTGTAACGATTCTGACCGTTGCACTCAACGCGGAGGCGACAATCTCGCGCGCCATTGAGAGCGTCATTGCCCAGACATACCCGGAGATTGAGTACATAGTGATTGACGGGGCGTCCCAGGACGACACAGCCCAAGTTGCCCGGTCATATGTCGAGGCGTTCAACTCCCGGCCAGGAAGGAACATGACGGTGATATCCGAGCCTGACCGTGGGATGTATGACGCTCTGAACAAGGGTGCGAGGCTCGCGCATGGTGTGATTGTCGGGCAGATAAATTCTGATGACTGGTACCAGCCTGATGCTGTGAGGATAATGGCGGAACTGTACGAACGCGAGAAGTACAATGTCGGCTGGGCAACTGTTAGGCTTATGACGGCAAAAGGAAACATCATCAAGCACGCTAAAATTCCCCGCTTCATGTGGACAACATCGCACTGGCATCACACGACACAGTTCACGGAAAGAGAGACTCTGCTTGAACATCCTTACGTTGAAGAAAATATGTATGATGATTGGGAGTTCCTGACGTGGGCATATGTGAGCGGGAAGAAGTTTGCAGTAACAGACGAAATTATCACGAATTTTTCCTTCGGCGGAATGAGTACGCAGAAAAGTTTGCGTGATGTCATGGCTAGGCTTGGCTACCACGACATAATTTACAGGCGTTACGGCTTCAGCAGGCTCTATCAGGTACACAGGTTCTTCTATGAGATGGCGAAATACATAATGGCGTGAGACGATGAATATTCCTGTAACAGTCCTGACAGTCTCATTCAACGCTGAGGCGACAATAGCCCGGACAATCGAGAGCGTGATGAACCAGTCATACCCGGAAATAGAGTACATAGTGATAGACGGGGTCTCACGGGACAACACGGCCATGATAGCCCGGTCATATGTCGAAAAATTCTGTGAGACTCCCGGAAGAACTATGCGCGTGATTTCTGAGCCTGATAAAGGCATGTATGATGCTCTCAACAAGGGTACAAGGCTGGCACATGGCGCAATTGTCGGGCAGATTAACGCGGATGACTGGTATGAACCTGACGCTGTGGAGACGATGGCGGAACTGTACGGTCGGGAGAATTACGACCTGGCCTGGGGAAGCCTCAACGTGATTACCGGGAAGGGACGCTGCATCAAGCATGCCCGGCGCGGACTGTTCTGGTCAACCTCTCACTGGTGCCACCCGGCGGCCTTCGCGAAACGTGAGACACTCCTTCAGTATCCTTATCCCCTCGTGAACTCGCACGATGATTTTGACGTTGCAACACATCTTTATGTTGACGGGAAAAAGCTGCTCCCTGTCGACAAGGTCATAAGCAACTTCACGTTTGGGGGAATGAGTACGAGGAAGAGTCTGCGTGAGGCAAAAAGGAGGCTTGATGAGATTTACGGGATACACAGGAAGTACGGGATGAGCAGGCTGTATTACGTGTACAGGCTGATATTTGAGGCGGTGAAATACGCAATATCATGAAGACGGGAAGCCGTGAATGAAAGGCGGCCTTTGCTCAGAATTTCGGCGCAAAAAAATCCCCCCTGCCATCTACAGAGGGGACAATCTCATTCCGTTTCACTCATCCTTCACGACACTTATAGCCAGTTCATCAAGTCTTTCCTGCTCGACCTGGTCAGGCGCACCAGACATGAGGCACTGAGCCTTCTGCGTCTTCGGGAACGCCATAACATCACGTATCGAGTTCCCCCCGCAGAGCAGCATAACCAGCCTGTCCACACCAAGCGCAAGCCCCCCATGAGGAGGAGTCCCGTAGCTCAGCGCGTCAAGGAAGAACCCAAATCTCCGCTTCGCGTCCTCCGGGGTAATCCCTAGGCACTTGAATAGCCGGGCCTGAACATCCGGGTCATGTATCCTGATTGAGCCGCCTCCGACCTCGTTGCCGTTCAGAACGCAGTCATACGCGCGGGCTAATGCGTTCGCGGGGTCTTCGTCGAACGGTGTGCCGTTGTCCAGAGCGGGGGACGTGAAGGGGTGGTGCATGGCCTCCCAGCGTTTCTCGTCGGCGTTCCACTCGAACAGCGGGAAATCTGTTACCCATAAGAACCGCCAGTTGTCGGGCGAATCGTCGAACAGGTCAGCGCGTTTGCGTCCAAGCTCAAGCCGTAATGTCCCCAGAATCTCGCAGGCCTTTGCGCGTGAGGCATGTGCTACGATGAACAGCGCGTCGTCAGGCTGCATTGCTCCGAGCTCCTTCACCTTGTCGACATCCTCAGGCTTCAGGAACTTGATGAGAGGGCCTTTGAGTCCGCCGTCCTTGTAGAGGAAGTTGGCCAGTCCTGACGTGCCGAGCTTTATTGCGCGCGCCTCAAGGTCAACGATTTCCTTCCGCGACATTGAAGCACCGCCCGGAAGCCTGAGTCCCCTCACGACTCCCCCCTCAGCAAGTATGCGTTTGAACGGCTCGAACCCTGAGTCCCTGAAAGCGTCGGCCAGGTCGCAAAGCTCCAGCTTCACGCGCAGGTCCGGCTTGTCGCTCCCGTACTTGTCCATCGCGTCCCAGTATGACATCCTCATGAACGGAGTCGGTATGTCAACGCCCCGTATCTCATGGAACAATCCCTTCATGTAGCCCTCGATGAGCGTCATAATATCGTCCTCGACAATGTAGCTCATCTCAATATCCACCTGCGTGAACTCCGGCTGACGGTCTGCGCGCAAGTCCTCATCCCTGAAGCACCGGGCAATCTGATAATACCTGTCGAACCCGGAAATCATCAGTATCTGCTTGAAGAGCTGGGGACTCTGGGGCAATGCGTAGAAGCATCCCTGATTGACGCGTGAAGGAACAAGATAATCCCTCGCGCCTTCTGGTGTTGCCTTCGTCAGCATCGGTGTCTCAAGCTCCACAAAGCTACGTTCCTCAAGGTAGCGGCGTGTGAACGAGTTGATTTTCGCCCTCGTCCTCATGTTGCGCTGCATCTTCTCCCGGCGCATGTCAAGATAGCGGTATTTCAGGCGTATGTTCTCGTCAACGCTCTCTGTCTCGTCGCCAACCTCGAACGGGAGGGGCTTTGCTTTCGACAGGACGAGAAGGTCGCTTGCTACTATCTCGATGTTGCCGGTCTTGAGCTCGGGATTGTCGGTGCCTTCAGGGCGTATGCGCATTCTTCCTTTGACGGCTATGCAGTACTCGTTGCGGAGCCTCCCGGCCATGTCGTGGATCTCTCCGGCCTCCGGGTTGAAGACTACCTGAATTGGCCCGGTCCAGTCCCAAACCTCAATGAAGATTATTCCGCCCAAGTCGCGCCTAGCACGTACCCAGCCGTTCGCCCGGACTTCATGGCCTGCATCTTCCTCCGTGAATGTCCCGCAAAGTTTCGTCCTCTGCCATTCATTGTTGAATATTCTTGCCATTAACTTTTTTGCACGTTCCCTTCGTCTGATTGTTGGGGTATCAGCCTGATATTATACACGCGACAATATACCCCATAATTCTTCGTGAGTGCTGAGTGATAATTTTCCCCCGTCAACAAACTTTCCCGCGACTCCCGACTCTATTCCTGCCTCAGTGAGTCTCGCCTGAGCCTCGCTGACTCTCTCAGTAGGAATCACAGCTATTAGCATTCCTGACGATATGAGGTTGTACGGGTCAAAGCCGAGTCTCTCTGACGCTCTGAGAGTGAGGGGTGAGACGGGGATGTTCCCGCGGGAAATTTCGAGGGACAGGCCGCTTCCTTCCTGCATCTCGTACAGTGCTCCGTTTATGCCGCCTTCTGTCGGGTCATGCATGTAGCGGGCGAAATCACGGAGGATTCTTGCGGGTTTGACGACCGAGAAGTCATTTCCCCACGAGCGCACCGACTCCGTTTCTTCCGGCGACAGAATCCCGGCGAGCAAGTCAGGCCTGTCGTTGGCGATAATGCTCATGCCTTCGAGTCCCGCATGTCCGGTAACAAGAATCACATCACCCGGCTGTATCTTCTTCGCGCTGAGTTCGTGGCGGGTAATGCCCAGCATAGTAGCAGAAAGCACAGGCTGTGTGTAGCGGTCAGTGAGCTCCGTGTGTCCTCCTGCAATCGCAATCCCCATTTCCTCGCAGGCCTCGTGAATCTCGCGCATTATCCCGTGAATGTAAGGCACTCCCATTGAGTCCGGGACAATCAGCGTAACTATCAGCCAGGCCGGATCTGCTCCCTTGCAGGCTACATCGTTGGCGTTGATGTGGACGAGTAATTTTCCGGCGTTCTTGCCCGCTCCTGTTACGGGGTCTGAGGCGGCGACAAGGATTCCTTCAGGCACCCGGATTAACGCGGCATCCTCACCGATTCCCCCGCCCACGAGCAAATCACTCCTCACTGCCCCCGCGAAATCAAGCACGCTCTCACGCAGTATGTCAGGCTGTAACTTGCCGGGCATGAGTCATTCCTCCCCTCTGAATATGCGCGTCAACATTTCCCCGCCCTTTTCGAGTCCCAAGAGAGACGGACGGCTGATATATCTTTCGGGAATCTCGGCGACTCTCACGTGAGACAGTGCACCCGACCATTCACGCGCACGGAAATCCCGGATTGTTGACGTGTTCATTGCGCCAGTCTGGATAATGTACACGTCGAGGCTGTCAGCATCTCTCAGCACCCTTTCAGCCCCCCACGAGGCAACCGCGCTACCCTCACGCAGAGGCACGGCATCACCCGCGACGTTCACGCCCCCTGCAAGAGCAATGAGCCTTGCCGCCCACGAATCCGGCGAGCATGTGTGAATCTCCCTCGATGTCGCCTCAAGGAACACACGCGGATGATTCACGCTCACGGCTTGGGACTGGATTCTTGTTACGGCGGATTTCAGGCGGGCGAGTCCTTCCTCCGGGTCAAGCCCCACAGTCTCAGCTAGAGTCCGCAAATAATCCGGGAAACCGTCCCACGAAGGCGGGTCAATGCTCACGACTCTCACGCCCGAACGCCTCAGTGTCTCGTACACATTGGGGCTGGCTTTCACGGCGAATGAGCGTGTTACGACAACGTCAGGCCGTAACGCAAGCAGCCTCTCAGCCCCGGAACGCGCAGGGACTCTCGGCAAGTCTGGCAGAAGGTCAGCATCATCATTCGCGGACAAAGCAACGAGCAACTCACCGCCGCCAAGCGCAACAATGTTGTCCGAATGTCCCGGATAAAGCGAAATCACCCGGAGAGTCCCGCCCCAAGCCGGGCAGATCATCATCACCGTCATCAATATTATTCCGGCAAAACGCGCCACATTACACAGCTCCTTTCTTGGTTGAAACAGGGGACGAACTCCGCGCCGTAAAGCTCCCGGAGAATTCCCCCCGAAATTTCGCGGCCATGTGAGATTATACGGCCTCCCTTCAGCGCAATGTACCCGTCCGAGTAAGGCAACGACGCGTTGATGTCATGAACAGCGGCGATGACGCATTTCCCCCCGTAAGCAAGAGTCCTCATGAGCGCGAAAACTTTTGCTGACTTGTCCGGGTCTAATGCGCTCGTAGGCTCGTCGAGGAGGATTGTTGACGTGTCTTGTGCCAATGCGCAGGCGAGGAAGGCAAGCTGTCTCTCACCGTCCGACAATGTCATGATGTCCCGCCCAAGAAGCCCGGTGATGCCGAGTGTCTCTGCTGACCGCTCAACTATCCCGGTGTCCTCACGCGTCAGCCCGGCGAAAATCCCCCTGTAAGGCAGCCTTCCCATTGCGACAATCTCACGCACGGTGAAGGGGTAAGACGGCCTGAGATTCTTACCGCTCATGACGAAGCTGACAGCCCGGGAAAATTCGCGCCGCCCGATTCTGCTGACCTCCCGGCCATGAAGCATGGCATGGCCCGAATACCTCATCAGTCCCGCAAGCACTCGTAACAGCGTGGACTTGCCTGAACCGTTAGGCCCTATGAGTGAGGTGAAGCCGCCGGGGATTTCGAAGGTGATATTTCGGAGGACGGTGTTATTCCCCCAGCCCGCGCTAAGATTCCTGAGACTGTACACAGTGCTTCCTGAGTTCATCCCGAAGGTACTCGTAGCGTTCACGTTTCTCCGTCCGCATGAAGTGAGCCGCCCGCGACTGCTCAGGATTCCCGAAGTAAGACAGGGACTCGCCGCCAAATTGCTCACTGGTCAGGTCGAAAGTGTAACCGTCAACAAAGTTGTAGCAGTGAACATTCCCGGCCTCAAGTGGGACTCCGTAAACATGGCCGCCGAAAATGTCCTGGGCGAGGAAGGCAGTTATCGCGCACTGTCCTAACGTGGGATTGTCGGGAGTCCATTCATGACGGAGTCGGGGAGTGCATGTGTATTCGCACCAGACGTGAAGGAGGGCGGTGTACATGTCGCAGGGGGTGATGATGCCGGGGAAACCGTGTGAGACTGCGCGGACATGGCCGGAATTTTCCCAGCCGTAAAAGTTGTAGCTCAAAGGGTAAAGCCTTCTTTCGGGGTAAAATGTACGAGGGTGATTATACGTGAAAAAACTTTTTGTGATGACGATGATTTTGTTGCTGACGGTGGGAGTTGCTTACGGGTTGCCGTCGCGCTATGACCTGCGGGATTACGGGCGGATGACCAGCGCAAAAAGTCAGGGAATCCCCGGCCCGTGCTGGGCGTTTGCGGCGTTGGGAGCGATGGAGTCGAACTGGCTGACTCAGAAGCTCGGAAAATTGCCTGACCTGTCGGAGATGCAGATAGCTTTCTACTGTTACCGCGACCCGGTGAAGAGCCGCAACTTCACTTCGCGCATAAAGTCCGGGACTCTGGCTCTCGAAGGAAATGTGTTCATGCCAGTTGCTATGATGTCGAGATTGTCCGGGCCGACTGATGAGCGTAACCTGCCCTACACGACAACACTCACTGACTCGCAGAAGAAGGCGTTATCCCGGAAAGCCCCTGAGACATTCCGGCGGTCAATGAGACTGCGTGAGGCATATTTTCTGTCAGGCAGCAGCGCGCTCGATGACACTGGCAAGAAGAAGCTCATCATGAATCACGGGGCAATAGTCGTGAGCATCTACAACGACCTTGGGAGTTATCGGCTGAGGGGCGGGAATTGGACGTACTTCAACACTTCGCACGGCAGGACAACGAATCATGATGTGCTTCTTGCTGGCTGGGACGACAATTTTCCGCGTGAGAGATTTTCCCCGGAGCCGTCGAGAAATGGGGCGTGGCTGGTGAAGAACTCCTTGGGGCCTGCGGGGTATTTCTGGATGCCTTATGAGCAGTACATGACGGGTGGAGCGGCGTTCATTGTCGAGCGTAACAATAACAGGCTGAGGCATTACGGGTATGATGACTTGGGATTTTGCCGGACGGTCAAATATTCGTGGGGTGCAAACACATTCAGGGTTGCGGGGAAATCTGAGACGTTGCGTGAGGCTGCGTTCTACACGCCTGCTAACGGCACGGAGTATGAAGTGCGTGTATATCTTCACGGGAAGGGGCGGCCTTCGAGTCCTGCTGACGGTGAGCTTGCGGCGGGTGTTTCGGGGACGCAGGAATACGCGGGGTATCACACTGTGAGATTGAATGAGAATGTGAGGCTGAACGAGGGGGAATATTTCAGTGTTGCGGTGAGATTGTCGGGGGGGAATTTCCCGGCGGAAGTGAAGCACAAGGGGTACTCTGAGAATGCGGAAGTGAAGGCGGGGGAGAGCTGGTTTTCACAAGATGGTGTGAGTTGGGCTGACGGCGTGAGTGTGGGGGGGAATGCGTGCGTGAAGGGGTTCAGTGTGGCGAGGTGAGAGGGTGAGTCCCCTCTGCTGTTATGGCGAGGGGGAATTTTCCTGAGAGTCGATTATGCTTTGAAGCTTGTCGGCTATTTCGAGCTTTTCCTCTGACGTTGTCTCTATTTCCTGCATTGTACTCTGCGTGTAATCTGAAGCCTTCGCAACTTCATCTGCTTGTCTCTTCACTTCCGCGCAAGCCTTGAGGAAATCTTCCTGACTTATCGGTTTTGATTTTCTCGCCGCGTCAACACAAGCATAAACTACAGCATTCTTTATGTCTCTCCCGCAAAAAGCATATTCTGCCGCAAGCTTGGCAGTGTCGACATCATCAGAGAGCGGAATACTTATGCCTTCTCCGTGTATATGCTTCTCCCATATTGCTTTTCTTGCCTCCAAGTCAGGCTCTGGAATCTTTATGCTTATGAGTCTTGAGATAAAAGCCCTGTCATAATTCACAACGAGATTTGTGGCGAATACAACTACACCGTCGAACTTTTCGAGCGAAATCAAAAGCTGGCTTCTCATTGAGTTTATAGCCTGAGCAGAACCTTCTGTTACATCTGTGAGTCTCTTCGACAGCAAGGAGTCAGCCTCGTCAAGGAACAGTACAGCGTCTTCGCGTTCTGCGGCCATGAATACGGCTTTGACTCTTTTGGGGCCCTCGCCGTGATACTTGCTCTCTATCTCAGCATAGGATGCCCGGATTATCGTTTTACCTAACTTGCTTGCAACTGCCTCTGCCGCCATAGTCTTGCCTGTTCCTGGAGAGCCGTAGAAACTTATTGCCGAGGTTGCGCAGGGGACAATTTTTCTCAGACCCCATTCATCAAAAACTTTTTTCTTGACTTCAGTATCTATTCTTGCGGTTGCGTCTATGATTTCCTCTAAGGTAGCTTCAGGAAGCACAAGCTGCTCGAAAGTGTAATCAGGTTGTTCGGCTTGGTAGTTCCTAGACAGCTTTTCGATTTCCTCGCTGTCATCCCCGTTGCCATCATCAATTTTGGGATAAAGAATATGAGCTTCCGGCCAGAAATCAGAGTCCAGTTTCTGGTAGCCAAGCCTGACCTCAACAGGGTAGCCAAAAATTTCCGTGATGGCCTTGATGATGCTTCTGTTGGAATTGGGTATCTGTGCTTCTTCCATTATGCACACGCTGATTTTTCCGTCATCACTCTTGAAGAAAGCTATATCCGACAAAGGCAGCCTGCCGTAATATTTCCTCAAAGCCTCTCGAAGCTCCAAGCTTATTTGTGGACACTCAGAAACATATTTTGCCGGCATCTGAATATATACGCTCATAGTCCTCCTCCTAATTAGTGCTGGTATCTGGCTGCCCGTTGCGGACCTGGATTATCACTTCATTAGCACCCTTAGCACTTAATGATCTGTACAGATCACGTCTTGCTTCAAATCTTTTCATGTTCTCGTGCAAGACTCTGAGTAGCTCATTCGCATTTGCAAACAGCTCCTTATTTTTCTCTTCTCGCACGCGTGCTTCCTGTTGTGCTTGTGCATCGTATTTTCTCCTGTTTTCTTCACAGAGAAAAAGGATAGCATATGCACGCTCAAACAGCTCCTCATTTCCCAGCGGTGTATTTTCCATAAGCTCACCTCCTTAGTGCTGGTATACTTTGACACCTTCCCTGCCGTGTTCCGCTGCTATGCGGCTGTCCCTGCTAGTGGCTGTATTATTCACAAGCTTTGTTTTGCTGGTATCTAGCTGCCCGTTGCGGACTGCGACTAACGCCTCATTAGCACCCTTGTCGCTTAATGATCTGTACAGATCACGTTCTGCTGTGTACTTTTCCACGTTCCCTTGCAAGTCTCTGACCACGTTCCACGCATTTGCATACAGATTTTCGTTTTTCTCGCGTGCTTCCTGCGGTGTATTTTTTATGGTTGTCTTTATGTACCCTGCAAGTTGTTGTGACTTGTCAATCTGCTCTTCAGCATATTCTTCTGCTTTGGGAAGGAAAATGCTTATGACTTTGTAGCCCATCGAGAGAAGCCATTCAATGACACCGAAAAACGCATCAAGTACCCACTCTACAACTTCAACTACAGCGTCAATCAGCCACTCAATGCCGTCAACTGCACGGTCAGCCAGCCACCCCAAAACCTTACCCTGTACCGGATTCAAGGAAGTATCACGAAAGAAATCACCCAGCCATGACATCGTTATCAGCTCCCCCTTGTAATTTCACAGAACGTAATCCCCATCAGCAAGTGCTTCCTCAAGCTGGGCATCGAGCGTCTCATACTGCACGAGGAAACGGTCTTTTACCGTCCCTCCGTCCATAACGAAAGCGGCAATGTACTTGTCATCCCCCAAGCTGAGGTTAGCTTCTTCGTCTGAGCCGAAAATCTCTCTCACTTTCTCATCATCCAGCCTGAACACCACTGCGTCGCAGCCTTTCCTCTTGTCCTGAAGCCAGCGCGCAACCTCGAGGAAGGTAAGATTCTCCACGTATGAGGGCTTGCCGAAAAATTTTTCGAGGTTTTCTTGCGGTGTAAGCTCATGCCTCCCGCCTTGCTCGATACGTTCCCTGAACAGCGCAAAATGGTCTTTGATTCTTTTCACCGACGCGTTGAAGCGGCCAGTTATCCGGCTGAGTCCCTCAGAAAATTTCTCACCGAGCCTGTCTCCGTGAGTCTTTCTGCTGCCTTCAGCTTCGTGCTGTTCATCATCGTAAAGCATTGCTGATTCACATCCTAAATGTTGAGTAATGGATAGTGTAAAATTATAGCGTACATTTTTTTTTTTCAAGGAAACGTAAAATTGCACAAAAAAATTCCCCCTCACTCACCAGCGAAGGGGAACAATTTTCGTCCTGTTGTTACCTGCTCAGGCTCTCAAGATTTGCCCTCAGACGCTCAATCTGCGCCCTGCCCTCAGCGACCTTCCCGCGTTCCTTCTCCACAACCTCAGCGGGAGCGCGCGCGACGAAATCCGCCTTCCCAAGCCTGGCCTCACTCGACGCAACCGCCTTCATTATCGCCGCAATCTCGCCTTCAAGCCTCGCGATTTCCTTCGGCACGTCAAGAACATCACCCACCGGCAATTTCACTTCAGCCTCGCCGCTCACACTCGACAGCGACGGCCCATAACCCCATTCCCCGGAAGGAGCCTCAAGAATCACGTCATCAATCCTGCACAAGCCCTTCACCTGACCAAGAGACTCGCTCAGGATTTCCGCCGTCCTCGTACCATTGGCAGCCCGGATTACAGCACGGGGCAATTTCTGCTGGGGGGGAACATGAGCTTCAGCCCGGAGATTACGCAACGCCCTCACGACATCCTGCAATATCCCCATATCACCAACAACGCCGGGAAACTCGTACTCCTTCACTGGTTCAGGCCACGACGAACGCATGATATAGTCATCGTTGAAGCCGAACGCCGCCCACAGTTCCTCAGTAACGAACGGCACAAACGGGTGCAGAAGCGGTAACACTGTCCTGAATACATGCTCAAGGACTCCCTGCGTTGTGTGTTTGCGGGACTCACCCTCGTCGCCCCTCAAGGCTGGCTTGCTCATCTCAACGTACCAGTCGCACAAGTCGCCCCAGACGAAATCGTACAGCCCTCTTGCCGCCGTCCCTATGTCGTAAGCGTCGATTTCCTCTCGTACGCTCCGGGCCATCTCCTGAGTCCGGGCGAGAATGTACTTGTCGTGTAACTGCAACTGCGACAGGTCAATGTCTCTCACTTCGTCGTCAAGGTTCATCAGCGCGAAACGTGAGGCGTTCCACAGCTTGTTCATGAAGAAGCGGTATGTCTCGATTCTTGTTGACGACAGGAGA
>JAFSKV010000046.1 GCA_017448795.1 Synergistaceae bacterium
AAAGGCGCGGTGCCGGGCGCGAAAAACAGCCTGCTTGCCCTCTACAAGAAAGCATAAGGAGGGGGAAAAGATACTATGCCTTTCGTAAAAGTATACGAGTTCAACGGAGACCGTGCCGGAGAAATGGAGCTGTCATCGGCGGTGTTTGACGTTCCTGTGCATATGCCCGCGATTCATCAGGTAGTTGTCGCTCACCTCGCGAACTGCCGTCAGGGTACTCACAGCACC
Source organism: Synergistaceae bacterium (assembly GCA_017448795.1). Classification (GTDB taxonomy): domain Bacteria; phylum Synergistota; class Synergistia; order Synergistales; family Aminobacteriaceae; genus JAFUXM01. Next base: position 229 of record JAFSKV010000046.1, read on the forward strand.
AAGACACGCGGCGATGTCTCAGGCGGCGGCAAAAAGCCCTGGAGGCAGAAGCACACAGGACGCGCCCGTCAGGGAAGCACACGCTCGCCCATCTGGGTACACGGCGGTGTTGCTCATGGCCCGCACCCCAGAGACTACCACCAGAAGGTCAACAAGAAGGTCATGCGCTTGGCACTGAGGAGCGTGTTGTCCGACAAAGTCCGCGAGGAACTGATGGCGGTCGTGAAAGGTTTTGACGCAATCGAAAAGCCGTCGACCAAAGCAATCAAGCAGTTGTTTGACGCTCTCGGCGTGGGCAAGACCCTCGTCATCTACCACAGCAACGGCCTCAACGTTACACGCTCAGTCAGGAACCTTCCCGGCGCAAAGTGCATCAATGTTGCGAGCATCAACGTTTACGACATACTCAACGCCAAGAACCTGATTGTTACGCCCGAAGTTGTCGCTAAAATTGAGGAGGTGTATTCCAAGTGAATCTGACCGCCCATGACATAATCATCCGCCCTGTAATCACGGAGAAATCTAGCTCGCTCATGGCCATGAACAAATACACGTTCGAGGTACACAAGAGCGCGAACAAGATTCAGATCCGCAACGCCGTCGAGGAAGTCTTCAGCGTCAAAGTCGACAGCGTGAACACAATCAACGTGAAGGGCAAGTTTCGCAGGCGCGGAATGGCACGGGGATATACCCGCTCATGGAAGAAAGCGATTGTAGCTCTCAAGCCTGACCAGCACATAGAGTTCTTCGAGGGTGCATCGATATAAAGTAGGAGAATAGCAAGATGTCAATCAAACAGTTCAAGCCGTATACAGCCGCCCGCCGTCATATGAGCATACAGGGGCGCGAGGACATTACGGCAGACAAGCCGGAACGCTCGCTGGTCGTCCATCTCCGCAAGCACGGAGGCCGCAACAACACAGGCCGTATCACCATGCGCCATATCGGGGGCGGACACAGGAGGGCTTACCGCATAATAGATTTCAAGCGCGACAAAATCGGCATTCCCGGCAAGGTCGCCACAATCGAGTATGACCCTAACCGCAACGCAAGAATCGGCCTCGTGAATTATGCTGACGGCGAGAAGCGTTACATCATCATGCCGAAGGATCTCAACGTCGGCGATGTCATCTACTCAGGCCCTGAGAGCGACATCACTCCCGGCAACGCCCTGAAGCTGAAGGATATTCCTGTTGGTACGGTCATCCACAACATAGAGCTTCAGCCCGGTTGCGGCGCAAAACTCGTGAGGTCAGCAGGCACTTCAGCGCAGCTCATGTCGAAAGAGGGCAAGTACGCCTATATCAGGATGCCGAGCAGTGAGCTTAGACTCGTCCTCCTTGAGTGCATGGCTACGGTAGGGCAAGTAGGCAACGAGGATTACGACAATATTTCGTGGGGCAAGGCCGGAAAAACCCGCTGGAAGGGTCGCAGGCCTGTAGTTCGCGGAATGGTCATGAACCCTGTGGATCACCCGATGGGCGGCGGCGAGGGCAAATCGAAGTCCAACAAGCACCCTGTCTCACCTTGGGGAACTCCTGCGAAGGGTTATAGGACACGCAAGCGGAAGCCGTCAGACAAGCTGATAATCCGCAGGCGTTACGACAAGTAGAAGGAGCTGAAATAGACAATGCGCTCATCGAAGAAAGGGCCTTTTGTTGAACAGAGGCTCCTTGACAGAATCGAAGCTATGAACGTCTCCGGCTCAAAGAAAGTCATCAAGACATGGTCGCGGCGTTCAATGATAGTGCCTCAGATGATAGGACACACAATCGCTGTCCACAACGGGAAAATGCATCTTCCTGTGTACATCAGTGAAAACATGGTGGGGCATAAGCTGGGCGAGTTTGCACCGACAAGAAGGTTCGGGCATCACGCAGGACAGGACAAGAAGAAGTAGAGGGTAAATCATGGCAGAGATTAAGATAGCGGTAGCAAAGACCAAGAACGCCAGAATTTCACCCTACAAAGTCCGTCAGGTGTTGGCGTTGATTCGCGGGAAGTCGGCGGAAAAAGCTCAGGTGATACTGAAATTCAGCGACAAGAAGGCCGCGGGGATTATCCTCAAGGTCTTGAACAGCGCAATGGCGAACGCTGAACACAATTACGGTATGGACTTGGACAAGCTATATGTACATGAGGCTTTTGCGAACCAGGGGCCGGTGATGAAGAGATTCCGCCCGGTGTCAATGGGTCGCGCTCATCCCTACGTCCACAAGTTCACACACATAACCGTGAAGCTCGGCGAGCGTCAGCAGGAGGCAAAGTAAGAGAATGGGACAGAAAGTTCACCCAGTAGGCTACCGTCTCGGAGTAACGAGCGAATGCCAGTCGAGATGGTACGCCGACAAGAAGAATTATGCGAAGAAGCTCCATGAGGACATCAAGCTGCGCAAGTACATCATGAAGAAGTGGGAAGGCGCAGGGATCTCCCGCATAGAGATTGAGCGTGTCGGGCCGGTAGTGAGGTTCACGATTCACACTGCGCGTCCGGGTACTGTAATCGGCAGGGGCGGCAACGAGATTCAGAACATCAAGAATGAGCTCCAGGCAATCACGGGCGGCAGCAAGGTCATGGTAAACGTCCACGAGATAAAGAATCCTGACGTTGAAGCCCAGCTTGTGGCAGAAAGCATAGCAAGCTCGCTCGAACGCAGGGTGTCATTCCGCCGGGCCATGAAGCAGGCAATCTTCCGTGCGACAAAAGCAGGCGTGAAGGGCATCAAAGCTCAGGTTGCAGGCCGTCTCGGAGGAGCAGAAATCGCCCGCACAGAGTGGTACAACGAGGGGCAGCTCCCGCTGTCGACAATCAGGGCTGACATTGATTACGGCTTCTCTGAGGCTGTAACAATGTACGGCGTAATCGGCTGCAAGGTATGGATTTACCGCGACCGCAAGAACGAGAAGGCCGCCGCTCCGGCACGTCCGGCACGCAACAGGCCAGCGAACAAGGGGGCGTAATCCGAAATGTTGATGCCCAGCCGTGTAAAGTACAGGAAATCACACAGATCCCCCCTTCGCGGAATCTCCAAGGGAGGCACTACGATAGCTTTCGGGGACTACGGGATTCAGGCTCTCGAAAACGTATGGCTCTCAGCACGTCAGATTGAGGCGGCACGTGTCGCGATTTCCCGCAAGATGAAGAAGGGCGGAAAAATCTGGATACGTGTTTTCCCCGACAGGCCTTATACCAAGAAGCCCCTTGAGACTCGTATGGGCAAGGGGAAAGGCGCGCCCGAATACTGGGTTGCCGCAGTGAAGAGAGGCCGCGTCCTGTTCGAGTTCTCAGGAATTACGGAGGATGTCGCGCAGGAGGCTTTCAGGACTGCAAGCCACAAACTGCCCCTGAAGGTTCGCTTTGTTCAGAGCGGAGGGAGTGATTAGCCTGATGGACGCGAGCGTAAAGCCGGAGAAGCTCAGGGAATTAACGGGCGAGGAAATAGCCGGGAAAATCAAGGAGTACAAGACAGAGTTATTCAACCTGCGATTCCAGAATGCTGTAGGTCATCTCAAGAATACCAGCCGTATACGCGAAGTCAGGAAGACAATAGCACGGCTCATGACTATAGCATCCGAGAAGGCAGCAAGTAAGCCAGAAAAGGAAGCCGACAATGCCGAGTAAAGTAAGAACGGGTATAGTCGTCAGCAACAAGATGGACAAGACCATAGTAGTCCGTGTTGAGAGAATGGCAGAACACCCGCTTTATGGTAAGAGAATTAAGCGCGCAAAGAAGTATGTTGCTCATGACGCTGAGAATGCCTGCGGTATGGGGGACGAAGTGAGAATCCGTGAGACACGCCCCCTCAGCAAGACCAAACGCTGGGAGCTTGTCGAGATTATGAGGAAAGCTCCTGTTTTCGGCAGTGATGAAGTGTTAGAGGAGGGTCAAGAGTAAATGATACAGTTGACCAGTGTCCTTAACGTTGCTGACAACTCAGGGGCAAGGAAGCTGTTCTGCATTCAGGTGATGGGCGGAAGCAAGAGGCGTTACGGGACGATCGGCGATGTCATAGTCGCGTCAGTCCGTGAGGCCATCCCTAACAGCAACATACCGAAGGGCAGCGTAGTGAAGGCCGTAATAGTCAGGACGAAAAAGGAAGTCAGACGCAGGGACGGTACTTATGTCAGGTTTGACGACAACGCCGCAGTGCTTATTGACGCTAACGGCGAGCCCAGGGGAACCCGTATTTTCGGGCCTGTCGGGCGTGAGCTGAGAGCGAAGAAGTACATGCGCATTCTGTCCCTCGCTCCTGAAGTAGTGTAGGAGATATTGACCATGACAGTAAGACTGAAGAAGAATGACCGCGTGAAAGTCATCACCGGCAAGGACAAGGGCAAGGAAGGCAAAATCATCCGCCGGATTCCTGAGCGGGATCTCGTGGTTGTCGAGGGCGTGAACATGGTATCCCGCCACGTCCGTCCCAGCCAGACAAATCCCCAGTCCGGCATCATCAAGCAGGAAGCTCCGGTTTACGCGAGCAAGGTTATGCTTGTCTGCCCCCAGTGCGGAAAGGCTACAAGGGTCGGGGCATCGTTCCTTGAGAACGGGAAGAAAGTCCGCGTCTGCAAGAAGTGCGGAGAAATCATAGATCGCGGAGGACTTTAAGCCATGACACCGAGAATGCTTGAGAAGTACAAGAATGAAGTTGCCCCCGCTCTGCTCCGTGATTTCGGATACAAGAACGTAATGCAGATGCCCAAAATCGAGAAGGTAGTCGTCAACATCGGAGTCGGCGACGCGAAGCTCGACATCAAGTTCATGGACAAGGCCATTGAGGAACTCAGGGCGATTACGGGACAGCAGCCGTTGCTCAAGAGGGCAAAGAAGTCAATCGCTGGCTTCAAGGTCAGGCAGAACATGCCCGTAGCCTGCTGTGTAACACTCAGGGGCGCGAAAATGTGGGAATTTCTCGACAGGCTGATTTCACTGGCACTGCCGAGCATCAAGGACTTTCAGGGAATATCACGCAAAGGATTCGACGGCCGCGGAAACTTCAACTTAGGGCTGCGCGAACAGTTAATCTTCCCTGAGATAAGCTATGACAAAGTAATACGTTCACGCGGCATGAATGTCTCAATTGTAACGACAGCAAAGACAGACGAGGAAGCGTTTGCACTGCTTAAGGGACTCGGAATGCCGTTCAGGACAGGAAATCAGGGGGCATAAGTAAGGAAATGGCACGTAAAGCGTTAAAGTTGAAGGCAAAGCTCCCCCCGAAGTTCAGCACAAGACAGCACAACAGATGCCCGTTATGCGGAAGGATTCACGGGTACATCAGGATGTTCGACATGTGCCGCTGCTGCTTCAGGAAGATGGCTCGCGAGGGGTTATTCCCCGGAGTCGTCAAGTCGAGCTGGTAAGGGGGCGGGCAAATTGTACGTAAATGACCCGGTAGCAGACATGCTCACGAGGATTCGCAACGCCAATATGACCTATGCGGAGAGCGTCGACATCCCGTCAAGCAAAATGAAGCTGGCACTGGCGAGAATACTTAAGGACGAGGGTTATATCCGCAACTTTAGGATGATCACAGACCCCGCGAAGCCTTACGCCGAAATCAGGATATACCTGTCATACGGCAGCAGCAAAGAGAGAGTCATTCAGGGACTGCGCAGAATCAGCAAGCCCGGAAGACGCATCTATGTCGGCAGAGACAAGATTCCCGTTGTCATGGGCGGACTCGGACTCGCTATTCTCTCAACGTCAAAGGGACTCAAGACCAGCGTTGAAGCCGGCAAGTTAGGTCTCGGCGGAGAAGTCCTCTGCTATGTCTGGTAAGGAGGATAAATCATGTCTCGTATCGGACGCAAAGCAGTAGAAATCGCAAAGGGTGCAAGCGTTGAAGTCAAAGGCACGGATATTATCGTCAAGGGGCCCAAGGGTGAGCTTCACGCGGAATTGATGCCCGGAATCAGCGTTGACATTGACGGCGGACAGGTGAAAGTCTCACGCGCCAATGAGGAGAAGCAGACAAGAGCCTGGCACGGAATGACCCGCGCACTAATCGCGAACATGGTTACAGGTGTTACGTCAGGTTTCTCCAAGACAATGGAAATCGTCGGAGTAGGCTGGAGAGCCGCGCTTCAGGGGAAGAAGTTAGTCATGAACTTGGGATACTCACACCCGATAGAGTTCACGCCTCCTGAAGGAATCGAGATTGTTGTGGAGAACCCCATAAAGTTCCACGTCAGGGGCATCGACAAGGAATTAGTAGGCCAGACCTGCGCCCTGATAAAGAAATTCAGACCGCCTGAGCCTTATCACGGAAAGGGTATCAAGTTCGAGAATGAATACATCATCCGCAAGGCCGGCAAGACAGGGGCGAAATAACCAGCCATGAAGAAGAGAAGCAGAAATGATATGCGCGTAATCAGGCATGAGAGACTGCGCAGGACGCTTTCCGGGACAGCCGAGAAGCCGCGTCTGTGCGTGTTCAGAAGCCTCAAGAATATTTACGTTCAGGTCATCGATGACGACAAGGGACACACGCTCGTATCAGCGTCAACCCTCGACAAGTCATTACAGCCTGAGCTTAAGGGACACTGCAACGTCGAGGCCGCGAAGGTTGTCGGGAAAGCCATAGCCGAGCGCGCCAAAGCAAAGGGAATCAGCACAGTGGTGTTCGACAGGGGCGGTCATGCCTATATCGGTAAAGTTATGGCGGTGGCTGATGCCGCAAGAGAAGGAGGGCTTGTATTCTGATGCCCAGAAGAAACGAAGCAGAGTCATCTGAATTTCAGGAGCGCGTAGTAGCCATCAACCGCGTGAGCAAAGTCGTAAAGGGCGGAAAACGTTTCAGGTTCGCAGTACTCGTAGTTGTCGGGGACGGAGCTTCACAGGTAGGCACAGGAATCGGCAAGGCTAAGGAAATCGCCGAGGCTGTCCGCAAAGGAATCGAGAAGGCCAAGAAGAATATGGTCTCCGTCAAGCACGCAGGCAACACGATTCCTCATCCCGTTGTCGGTGAGTTCGGCGCGGCAAGAGTCCTCCTCAAGCCCTGCCCTGAAGGCACGGGAGTCATTGCAGGCGGAGTCGTCCGCGCGATTATGGAGCTTGGCGGCGTGAAGGATGTCGTAACCAAAGTAACAGGCAGAACGTCAAACGCAATCAACGTAGCCCACGCGACACTTGAGGCCATCAAGATAACGCGCACTGAGGACGAGATCATGAAGCTCAGGGGACTTGCCGGGAATGACGGCGCGGAAGAAGCGGAAGGTGATTCACATGGCGAAAATTAGGGCGAAGTGGGTCAAGAGCGCAATAAGTTTCCCCGAAAGGCAGAAGCGCACGATAAAGGCACTCGGTTTCCGCAAGCTGAACTCTGAGGTAGAGCATGAAGACATGCCCCAGGTTCGCGGAATGATTGAGCATGTGCGCCACCTGGTAACATGGGAGGTCGTGGAATGATAACGTTACAGGATTTGCACCCCGTCAAAGGCTCAACCCACAAGGCCAAGCGTCTCGGCCAGGGCATCGGCTCAGGCACGGGCAAGACCGCCGGAAAAGGCAACAAGGGCGACAAGGCCAGAACAGGCGGAGGAGTCAGGCCGGGCTTTGAGGGAGGACAGATGCCCATCACCAGAAGGACACCCAAGCGCGGCTTCAACAACGCAAGGTTCGCGAAGGTGTGGCAGGTGGTCAACCTTGACGCTCTCGACAAGAAATTTGAGGCGGGCGCGGAAGTTGACGCTGAGGCCATGTACGCCGCAAGAATCATCCGCAAGAAGGGAATCCCGGTGAAGGTTCTTGCTGACGGCGAGCTCACGAAAGCCCTCAAGCTTAAGGCCGGAGCATTCAGCAAGGGTGCGGAAAAGAAGATTGAGTCAGTCGGCGGGACTCATGAGGTAGCGTAATGTTCGGGTCTCTTGGTGATATTTTCAGGCTGCCGGATCTGAAGCGCAGGATATTCTTCACGCTTTTCATCCTGTTCATATTCAGGCTCGGCGCATACATCCCAAGCCCCGGCGTTGACCGTGCCGCGCTCGCAAGCCTCTTCAGCACAGGCGGGGGGATGATGGACTTCCTCAACCTGTTTTCCGGGGGGGCTTTGAGCCGCTTCGGGATATTCTCGCTGGGTGTCGCTCCCTACATCAACTCAAGCATCGTAATGCAGCTGCTGGTCGTGATTTTCCCGTACCTGGAGAAGCTGCAGAAGGACTCCACTGACGGCCACAAGAAAATCACGCAATGGACTCGTTACGGTGCGGTGGTCTTCGCGGTCGTTCAGGCAATCGGAATGACGGCGTGGCTTGGGAGTCTCGGCATAATGCAGGGAGGCTTCCTCGACTGGCTGCTGGTCATAATCACGCTGGTAGCCGGGTCGGTCGCGGTAATGTGGCTCGGCGAGGAGCTGACGGATCACGGCATCGGCAACGGAATTTCACTGCTCATCTTCGCGGGAATCGTCGCGAGAATCCCGGAGGCCATCCTCCAGACGTGGAACATGGTGCGTCTAGGCTCAATGAGCGTCATCGGGCTTCTTGTCGGAATCGTGCTGATGGTCGTTGTCGTGGCGGGCTGTATCCTCTTGCAGGAAGGACAGCGCAGGCTTCCCGTTCAGTACGCGAAAAGAGTCGTGGGGAACAAGATTTACGGCGGTCAGAGTACGTTCATTCCGCTGAAGGTCAACCAGTCAGGAGTCATCCCGATAATCTTCGCGAGCTCACTGCTGATTTTCCCCTACACCATCGCAAACTATTTCAGCGAGAGTTCAGTTGGACGCTTCTTCAGCACGTTGTTCACGCCCAACAGCTTCTTCTACATCCTGTGCTACGTCGCGCTGATTATCTTCTTCTCGTACTTCTACACGGCAGTCGTCTTCAACCCAACCGACATCGCCAACAACATGAAGAAGTACGGCGGCTTCATTCTCGGAATCCGTCCCGGCCAGCCGACATCAGACTACATCACGCGGGTCATGGAGAGAATCACGCTGGGAGGCGCGGTGTTCCTCGCTGTAATCGCGCTGATACCTAACGTAATGTCATCAGTCCTCAATATCAATAGCTTCTACTTCGGAGGAACGGCGGTATTAATCGTTGTCGGTGTTGCTATGGACACGGTCAACCAGATCGAGGCACAGCTTCTCATGCGCCACTATGACGGAATCCTCAAGAAATCCGGCGGCGGACGCAGGGGCTTGCTTAGGGGGTAGCGCGATGAGACTCGTATTATTGGGCGCGCCCGGTGCAGGCAAGGGAACTCAGGCCGTTTTCCTCAAGGAACGCCACAACCTCGCGCACATCTCAACGGGGGACATTTTCCGCGAGAACCTCAAGAACAGCACACCCCTCGGACTTGAGGC
>JAFSKV010000047.1 GCA_017448795.1 Synergistaceae bacterium
CTTGCGCGGGAATTATGACGACATGACCATATATGACCCCGACCCGGTCAACACGGCCATGATTTTCCGGGACGAGGGCGCGGAATGGGTGCATGTGGTTGACCTTGAGGGAGCGAAATCCGGGACTCCCGTCAACCTTCCCGCAATCATGCGTATACGTGAGGCCTGCGGGCTTAAGTGCGAGGTCGGCGGCGGAATCCGGGACATGTCAGCAATAGAACGCTGTGTTGACTCAGGGATTGACCGCGTGATTCTCGGTACGTCAGCAACAAAGGAAGGCTTCGCTCGTGAGGCAGTGAAACTTTTCGGGGACAAGATAGCTGTCGGCGTGGACATTCGCGGGGGTAAAGTCGCGGTAAAAGGCTGGCTTGAGGACTCCGGGATTGATGCGCTCACGTTCTGCCGGAAAATGCAGGATGACGGAGTCGCAACCCTAATCATCACAGACATATCGCGCGACGGGGCAATGTCAGGCACTAACACGGGGCTTTACGCGGAACTGTCGCGGACTCTCAGCGTCGAGCTCATAGCTTCCGGCGGTGTCAGCACGCTTGATGATGTGAGGACGCTGGCGGGGCTTGGGCTTTACGGGGTGATAATAGGGAAGGCGTATTACACGGGGGCGGTCAAAATTTCGGATGCAATCGGGGCGGTGAAAGAATGATAACGAAGCGTATAATCCCGTGCCTTGACGTTAGGGACGGAAGAGTCGTGAAGGGCGTGAACTTCCAGGGGCTGAATGACGTAAATTCCCCCGTTGAGCTGGCAAAATATTACTCGGACTGCGGGGCGGATGAGCTTGTTTTCTACGACATCACGGCCTCGTCTGACGGGCGCAAAATCTTCACGGACATCCTGCGTGAGACGGCAAGAAACGTGTTCATCCCCCTCACAGTAGGCGGCGGAATCTCCAGCGTGTCAGACTTCGAGCGTGTGCTGTCATGCGGTGCGGACAAAGTCAGCGTGAACACAGGGGCAATCCGCAATCCCGGACTCATCCCGGAGGCGGCGAAACTTTACGGGTCTCAGTGCGTGGTGATTTCTGCTGACGTGAAGAGGGTCGGCGGTGAGTTTCACGTTTTCGCGAGGGGAGGCCGTGATGACACAGGCATTGAGGCGGTCGGATGGATTAGGAGATGTGTTGACGCGGGTGCGGGGGAAGTCGTCCTCAACTCTATTGACACTGACGGCGTGAAGGGCGGTTTTGACATTGAGATGCTGAAGGCTGTCTGCGCTGTCGTGAATGTCCCTGTCATTGCGTCAGGCGGGGCGGGGAAGATCGCTGACTTCGTGGAACTGTTCCGTGAAGTTCCGGGTGCTGACGCTGGATTGGCGGCCTCGATATTCCATTTCGGCGAAGTGAGGATTGCTGACTTGAAGCGGGCACTGCATGACGAAGGTATAGCGGTTAGGGATTAGTGGCTAGTGGGTAGTGGCTAGTGGGTAGTGGCTAGTGGGTAGTGGCTAGTGAAGGAGGAAATATGCTTAGTATCGATGACTTGAAGTTTGACAGCAACGGGCTAATCCCGGCAATTCTTGTTGACGATGAGACCGGGAATGTTCTCATGATGGCATACATGAACCGTGAGAGCCTGAATATCTCGGTGGAGAAGAAGCTGGCGTGTTTCTGGAGCCGCTCGCGGGGGGAACTGTGGCTGAAGGGTGAGACAAGCGGCAGCTACATGCACATCCGGGAGATTGTGGCGGATTGCGACCGTGATACATTGCTGGTTTACGTGAAACCTGACGGCCCGGCCTGCCACCTGGGAAATGAGTCGTGCTTCGCGGATGACGTTATGCCCCGTGAGCAGGAAAAACATGAACGCTTCACCCTCTGCGGGCTTATGGAGCTCATCAAGGGCAGGAAGGACTCGCCTGTTGAGGGGTCTTACACGTCGTACCTTTTCGGCAAGGGGCTGGATAAGATACTCAAGAAGATTGGCGAGGAAAGCACAGAGGTTGTAATCGCCGCGAAGAATGACCGCAAGGAGGCAGTCTACGAGATTTCCGACCTAGTATATCACCTGCTTGTTCTCATGGCCGAAATGAACATAGACATACGCGACATAATACTTGAGCTTGCCTCCCGCCACGTTATCGACAAGAAGGTCAAGCAAGAGAAGATGACATCATGACGCGCTCAGACTTCCACGTTCACACCTGTTACTGCGACGGCCACGACTCCCCCGAAGACATCGTGATTGAGGCAATACGGCAGGGAATGACACGGCTCGGCTTCTCCGGGCATTCTTACACTGCGTTCGACACAAGCTACTGCATGTCCCCTGACGACACACGGAGCTACGTGGACGAGATTCACCGCCTCAAGGACAAGTACAGCGGCAGGATTGAGATTCTCTGCGGGATTGAGCGGGATTACTGGTCGGACATTGATACGGGGGATTTCGACTACGTCATAGGCTCAGTGCATTACGTGAACATTGAGGGGCAATTTCTCCCGGTTGACGAGTCGCCGGAAGCCTTCGCGGAATTGCTGCGTCGCTGCGGGAATGACCCCTGCGACATGGCTGGGCGGTATTATTCGCTTGTCGCTGACGTTGTGAGTAAGACGGGAGCTGACATCATCGGGCATTTCGACCTAATCACCAAGTTCAACGAGGGCGGAAGATTCTTTGACGAGGACAATCCGCGCTACATTGAGGCGTGGAAATCAGCGGCTGACTCACTCCTTCAGACCGGGCGGCCGTTCGAGATAAACACGGGGGCAATCTCGCGGGGCTGGCGCAAAACCCCCTACCCGTCAGCAGGAATCATCAGCTACATTGCCTCACGCGGCGGAAAATTCATCCTCTCCAGCGACTCACACAGCAAGGATACCCTCATGTTCCAGTTCGCGGAATGTGAGGAGCTTGCGCGGAATTTGGGACTCACTCTGACGGAGCTATGACACACTCAGCGGCAAAAGTTTACTTCATCGGGGCGGGGCCGGGAGCTGTAGACCTGATCACGGTTAGGGGCGCGGAAATTCTCAGGTCAGCAGGAAGAATCGTTTACGCCGGCTCACTGGTCAACACAGAAATCATCACCACATATGCGCGTGAAGGGTGCGAGGTTTTCGACAGCTCAGGGATGACTCTTGATGAAATTACCGGGCTGTTATCAGGCGGCCATGAGGCAGGTATTCTCACAGTGAGGCTTCATTCGGGCGACCCGGCGATTTTCGGGGCGGTCAGGGAACAGATGAACATCCTGCGTGAGAGGGGCATTCCGTTCGAGACCGTGCCGGGGGTAAGCTCACTCTTCGCGGCCTCGTCAGCACTCAAGACCGAGTACATGATACCGGGGGGGACTCAGACCCTCATCATCACACGCGCTGAAGGAAGGACTCCCGTCCCAAAAACGGAAGGCCTGAGTTCCCTAGCATCACACGGCGCGTCAATGGCGGTGTTCCTGTCGGCGGGAATGTGTGAGACTGTGTGCAGTGAACTCCGTGCGGGCGGGTATGACGGTGAGACTCCTGCGGCTGTCGTGTACCGTGCATCATGGCCGGATGAGAGAGTGATACGCGGGACTCTGTCGACACTCCCGGAACTCACGCGGGGCATCACCAAGTCAGCAATAATCCTCGCGGGCGACTTCCTCAATGACAACAGCGGTTCACAGTCAAAACTTTACGACAAGAATTTTTCCCATGAATATCGTTGCGGCATTCACTGAACGTGGCGTGAAACTTGCTCTGAGGCTCGCGAAATTTCTCGGCGGTGAAGTCTATGCTCCTGAGAGATTTTCGCGTGAGGGAGTGAGGGCGGTTAATGCTCCGCTGACTGAATGGGCGGGGGAAATGTTCAGGCGGTCTGACGCGCTCGTGTTCGTGGGTGCGTGCGGAATTGCCGTGCGTGCCATTGCTCCCCATGTTGCGGACAAGATGACAGACCCGGCTGTTCTTGTGGTCGACGAGGCCGGAAGATTCGTTATGCCTGTTCTTTCGGGGCATGTGGGAGGGGCGAATGAGCTTGCGCGGAAAATCGCGGGCTTCCTCCACGCTGTCCCCGTAATCACAACTGCTACTGACGTGAACGGACTCCCTGCTGTCGACGAATGGGCGGTAAAACACGGTTGTGTCATCGAGAATCCCGATGTCATCAAGGACGTATCATCGCGTGTGCTTGAGGGATTGCCCGTTGGAGTCGCCGTAACGTGGGAGAATGTCGCGACTCCTTTCCCGGTAACGCTCATGCTGAGGCCGAGAGTCTTGGTGCTTGGCACTGGATGCAACCGCAACACTGACCCGGCGGAATTTGAGCGGTCAGCAGCGGATTTCCTGACTGGGGCGGGCGCAAGCGTCCTGAGTCTTGCGGCTCTTGCGTCGGTTGACCTGAAGAAGGACGAGGCGGCCATGAAGATTTTTGCGGAGGCTCATAATGTCCCGTTCGTTACGTTTTCTGCGGGGGAATTGCAGGCGGTCAGGGGGGATTTCACGAGGTCTGAGACTGTGAGGAAGTATACCGGGACGGATAACGTGTGCGAGCGGGCTTGTGTTCTTGCGGCGGGTGAAGGGAGTGTGCTTTTACGGAGTAAGTGTGTGTATAATGGCATGACATTTGCGCTGGCAAGGAGAGTTCATCATGATATTACAGCCTGAAGAAATCGAACGTGAAAGCATGAGGATAATCGGCGAGAATATAGACAGCTCACGAGCCCTCCCGGAAAATCTCCCGGTCATCAAGCGCGTGATTCATGCCACAGCAGATTTCGACTTCCTTCACACACTCACCTTCACCCCCGATGCCGTCAATCTCGCACGTGAAGCCCTCCGCAATCACGCCCCAATCATCACAGACACACTCATGTTAGCATCAGGAATCAGCAAACGTTACGGCGTGGAAATCATCTGCCACGTAGCCGACTCAGACGTGAAGGACGAAGCAAAGTCCCGGAAAATTACCCGCTCAATCGTCAGCATAGAGCGTTCAGCCCTCGAATACCCGTCAGCAGTCTACGCAATCGGCAACGCTCCTACCGCACTAATCCGCCTGTGTGAACTCATCCGTGAAGGCCATGCAGATCCCGCGCTCGTTGTCGGAGTCCCGGTGGGCTTCGTGAACGTCATCGAGGCAAAAGAAATGTTAGCTTCCCTCACGTCAACACCAAGCATAATTTCTCACGGCAGGAAGGGCGGAACTACCGTAGCTTGTGCCATCATCAACGCAATTCTTTACGGCCTGGAATAACAACCGGGACTTGCGCCGCAGCAGCCTCCAAAGCCTCAGCAGTCTTCCTTGTCTCAGGCATTCACCCGCAATCCGTTACCGTCAGAAATCTTGAAGGCCTAGAATTTCACGTGCCGACTTTCCGCGAGGGAGATTTTTCCGGGACGGTCAAGGACTCAGGCGGTGATGTGAGTGATGTTACTGACGGCGTGAGGGTGCTTGCGCGTGTTGAGACTGCTGACGGCGAGGGCGGAATTGAGTTCGTCGCTGGCGGAGGCGTGGGGACTGTTACACTGCCGGGTCTGAAGATTCCTCCCGGTGAACCAGCAATTAACCCCGTCCCGCGCGAGATGATTCGGCTTGCTGTGCGCGAGGTCATCCCCTGCAAGTCAGTCCGCGTAACAATCTCAGTCCCAAACGGACAAGAAATCGCCCGTCGTACCTTCAACCAAAGGCTCGGCATCGTCGGGGGCATCTCCATTCTAGGCACAACAGGCGTCGTGAAACCCATGAATGAGCAGGCGTTACTAGACTCCCTCACGCTGGAGCTGAATATGATTCGTGCGTTGGGCTTCACCGGGCTGTATGTTGCGTTTGCCGGGACTGGGGAGAAATTCACGCGGGAAATTTTCGGCCTGACCGGGAAAAACGTCATACAGTGCGGGAATTACCCCGGCCATGTTCTGGACGAGGCGGCAAAACTCGGCTTCACTCACGCGACAATCTGCGGTCATCCGGGAAAACTGCTCAAGCTCGCGGCAGGGTCATTCAACACTCACAGCCACGTTGCGGACGGAAGGCTTGAGGCGTTATGTACACACCTTGCGCTGATGGGGGCGGGGCGCGAACTCGTCAGCAAAATCTATCACAGCAACACCACCAGCGAGGCAACAGGCATCATACGGGCTGAAGGATTTTCGGGCGTGTGGGAGAATATAGCGGGCGTGATTTCGCGGAAATGTGAGGAAAGAATACACGAGGCCATGAAGATTAGCGTTGTGTTTGTTGACGGTGATGGGGCAGTTCTGGGAAGGCACTATGACGGTTGAGGCTGATAATTGCAGGGGGTGTACACATGTCCAACACTATGCGTGATATTGTGATTGCTGGAGCCGGGACTGGCTCATTAACGCCGGAAGTTGCTGACGCTCTGAGTTCTGCTGACGTTGTTTTTGCTGACGGGAGATTAGCCCCTCTCATTCCTCCGGGAAAACGAGTCCTCGACATAATGAGCTGGCGGAAAATCGAGGACGAGTCCGGGTGTATTGTCGTCCTAGTCTCAGGAGACCCGGGAGTCTTCAGCCTGTTACCCGTCATTAAGTCTCATTTCCCCCGCGACAATATCACCGTCCTTCCGGGCATAAGCTCACTTCAGGCATTGTGCGCTAGGGCTGGCGAGACGTGGCACAACGCCGCTATACTCTCAGGTCATGGCCGCCCCCTCAATCCCGGTATATTCCTCAACACCTGCGAGAGCAACCGGATAACAATACTTTTCTGCGACAACAAGATTTCCCCTTCATGGGCGTGTGAGAAGCTGACAGACATTCCCGGCGTTGACGTGGTCATAGGCTCATGCTTGGGCGGAAATGATGAGCGCGTGTACATGGGGAGTCCTCAAGATTTCGCGGGCCGTGAATTTCCGGGACTGTCGATAATTCTCGTCCGCAACAACAGCCCATATTCCCCCGCAAGTTTCATCAGGGACAAAGAATTTCTCCGCGAACCCGGAATAGTCATGACCAACGAGGCAGTGAGGGCAGTCATAATGTCGCGTCTTGAGCTTGAGGCTGACTCTGTCTTCTGGGACATCGGGGCAGGCTCCGGGAGCATCAGTGTTACGGCGGGCAGTCTTTTTCCGTCAGCAGACATTCACGCGGTCGACTTCAACCCAACAGCAACAAGCCTGACTTCCCGCAACGCCTCCCGGTTTCACGTCCACAACATCACCGTCCACAATTCACGCGCCCTTGAGGTCATCGCAGGACTGCCTGAGCCTTCGTGCGTCTTCATCGGCGGGACCGGGGGCGAATTGTCCGGGATACTGGGGCATGTTTCGGCCATGAAGCGGAGGGTTCGTGTTGTGATTGCGTGCGTGACTCTTGAGACTCTCGCGGAGGCTTTCGTGATTCTGCGTGAATGGGAGGACTTCGAGGCCGTCCAGATTTCAGCGTCAGCATCAAAGCAGCTTGCCCCTTCCCTCACTATGATGAAGGCCGCCAACCCTGTAACGATTCTCAGCGCAAACCATACTGTATAATATCCCCCGAAAAAATTTTGTTGCAACGGAGGAATCATCACCATGAAGAAAGTTCTTGCGGCGTTCGCAGTAATGATGATGCTTGCTGGCTGTGCTTTTGCTGACGGCCTCAACATCTCCAAGCCCGGCGATTTCGTGAACTTCAAGATAGGCACACAGCGCGGGACAATCGCAGAAGGTTTAGCCCGCAAAATGCTCGGCGACAAGGCAAAAGACCAGCTCACAACATACGAGAAGGCTACGGACGTGATACAGGCTCTCAAGGTCGGCAAGATTCAGGGCGCAATAATGGACGAGGCACCCGCGACTCAGTTCGTGAAGAATGACCCCGATACCCTCACGATTCTCCCGGAGGCTCTCACTGTTGAGCAGTACGCAATAGGCTTCAAGCAGGGCAACAAAGAATTGCTTGACGCGGTCAACAAAGCACTTGCTGAGATCAAGGCAGACGGTTCACTTCAGGCAATCATGCTCAAGTACAAGGAAGACCCAACAGCAGCAAAGCCAGAAGATATTGACCTTCACGTCGGGGCGGCAGGAGGCAAGCTGTATGTCGGGACTGAGTCGGGTTTCCCTCCCTATGACATCAAGGTAGGCGACGGCTACACGGGAATCGATATCGAGATGTGCGCGCTTATCGCCGGGAA
Organism: Synergistaceae bacterium; assembly: GCA_017448795.1. Lineage (GTDB taxonomy): Bacteria > Synergistota > Synergistia > Synergistales > Aminobacteriaceae > JAFUXM01. The sequence goes on from JAFSKV010000047.1 coordinate 8,079, forward strand.
ACTCAACAGGGAGCTTGTGATTATCGCTTACCCGTTTGACTCGCTTTTCATGGCCGTCAACAGCGGCAAGGTTGATATGATCTGCGCGGGTATCACGGTCAACGAGGAGCGGAAAATGTTCACGGACTTCTCGGAGCCTTACGAGGACGCGAAGCAGGTTGCCGTTGTTCTGACGAAGGACTACAAGGCGGAATAACGCAAGGAAGAAAGAATGTCCCCTCGGTGAGAATGCCGGGGGGATTTTTGTTACTCAGCATTCAGGAAATCTATTGCCGACTGCACAAGATAATCAATCCCGTAAACAAAGCACCCTTCATCCGGGCAGAACTTTGTGTTATGGAGCTTGGGGGCATCCATGACGCTCACCCCTTCAGGAGTACATCCAAGCCACGCCATCAAAGCCGGCCTCTCACGCGCAAAGAACGCGAAATCTTCCGCCGCTAAGTCAGGTTCATCCGCAAGAATCGCAGCGTCATCACCGCAGGCCTTCCTGACACTTTCAGCAGCAAGAGCCGAAAGCCCCGCATCATTCACCAGCGGAGGGTAGCCCTTCACGTACTCAACATCACACGAACAGCCCAAGGCCTCAGCGATTCCCTTAGCTGTCCGCGAAATCAGCCCTGGCATCCTGTCTTGTACAGCAGGATTGAGTGTTCTCACCGTTCCTTCGAGCTTCACGGTGTCAGGAATCACGTTGTACCTGTAGCCCCCGTGTATTGTCCCGATTGTTAGGACGGCCGAGTCTAACGGTGAGACTGAGCGCGAGATTATCGCCTGCAATCCCGTTATCACATTCGCGGCGGCAACAATGGCATCATTCCCCTGGTCAGGGCGTGAACCGTGAGCAGTCTTCCCGTGAACAGTCATATATACCCGGTCAGAAGCGGCCATGCATGACCCGGAACGTATTGCGATTTTCCCGGTCTCATACAGCGGCCACACATGAAGCGCGAACAACGCATCAACATTCGGCGAGTCTAGTACACCGTCCCGAATCATTCCCGGTGCTCCTCCTGTTGGGTTGAGTTCCTCGGCGGGCTGGAAGATGAATTTGACGCTGCCGTGAATCTTGCCGCGCATTTCACTCAACGCTGACGCAGCACCAAGAAGCATGGCCGTGTGTGTGTCATGTCCGCAGGCGTGCATAACTCCCGGATTCTCTGAGGCAAAAGCGACTCCAGTCTCCTCGTTCAGCGGCAATGCATCCATGTCAGCACGAAGGGCTACAGTTTTTCCCGGCTCATTCCCGCGCAGCAGTCCCACGACACCAAAGCCTCCAACGCTGCGCCTGACATCAAGGCCGAGTCCCTCAAGCACATTCACGACAAGAGCGGCTGTGCGTTCCTCATGCTGGGACAATTCCGGGTGAGCGTGAATATCCCTTCTCCATGAGATCACTTGCGGCAAAAATTTTTCTGCGTACATTTCGTTACCTCCCGTTAAGTTATCGCGTAATGATATACTTTTTCACCGAATATTCACAAGGAGGGGCATCAATGGAACAGAGGGAGAAGCAGATTATCCGCGTCAGCTTCATCGGGATAATCACGAATGTATTTCTTGCGGGCTTCAAGTTCAGCGTGGGATTTCTTGCCAGCTCGGTCGCTATTATGGTTGACGCTCTCAACAACGCCAGCGATGTATTGTCGTCAGTAATCACGATAGTAGGCACGAAATTAGCCGGAAGACCAGCCGACAAGACTCACCCATACGGACACGGGCGGTATGAGTATCTCACTGCGGCGGTGATCTCAGCGGTCATACTTTACGCGGGCATAACTGCGCTGATTGAGTCGGTGAAGAAAATCATTGAGCCTGTCGAGCCTGAATACACGTCAGCGACTCTTGCTATTGTCGTTGCGGGCGTAATCACGAAAATCATTCTTGGCCGCTACGTGAAGCATGAGGGGGAAAAATTATCGTCCGACGCTCTGAAGGACTCCGGGCAGGACGCTCTCATGGACTCGGCTGTGTCATCGTCGACTCTAATCGGGGCTGTGCTGTTCCTGACTCTTGGCGTGAACCTTGAGGCGTGGCTCGGAGCGTTCATCTCAACCGTAATCATCAAGGCAGGAATTGACATGTTCCGTGAGACAACGAGCAAGATTCTCGGCGAGCGTGCAGAAAGTGAGCTGACCAAATCCATAAAGGAGACAATCTGCGAGACTGAGGGCGTTTACGGGGCGTATGACCTGATACTGAGCAATTACGGGCCTGACACGCTGATGGGGTCGGTGCATATTGAGGTGCCTGACACGTGGACGGCGGACAAAATCGACACAGCCAGCCGGGAAATCATGGAGAGAGTAGCGGAGAAGCACAGGATATTCTTGACAGCGGTCGGCGTGTATTCTCGCAACACTACGGACAACGAGGCCGCGAAAATCCGCAGTGATGTAATGAGGGCGGCCATGTCTCAGGATTACGTGCTTCAAGTTCACGGCTTCCACTGCGACATGACGGAGAAGGTGATACGCTTTGACATTGTGGTTGACTTCGCCGCGCCTGACACGGAGGAAGTGCACAGGAAAGTTGCTGACGAGGTGAAGAATATCTGCCCGGATTACACGGTGACAGTCCAGATTGACTCGGACTTCTCGGACTAGACTGAAGGAGGAATATACATGAAGGCAATAATGACGGTAACAGCCCAAGACAGAGTCGGGATAATCGCGGGGGTATGCTCGCTTCTTGCGGATATGGGCGTGAACATTCTCGACCTGAATCAGACAGTCATGCAGGGAATCTTCACGATGACTCTTCTTGTTGACACCGGGACTTCATCACACAGCTTTGACGAAATCAGGACGGCTTTGACCTCACGCGGGGAAAAAGAATCCCTCAGCATTCGTATTCAGCGGGCAGATATATTCGAGGCCATGCACAGGGTGTAAATCATGCTGAACATTTCGGACATAATGCAGACGGTCAGCATGATTGACCACCAGCACCTAGACATACGCACGATAACTCTCGGAATATCACTGTACGACTGCGCGGACTCTGATATTCACACATGCGCCCGGAAGATTCGTGAGAAGATTTGCAGGAAGGCAGAAAGGCTCGTGTCTGTCGGCGAAGAAATCGAACGCGAATACGGAATCCCAATCATCAACAAGAGAATATCAGTCACGCCAGTCTCACAGGTAGCCGCGTCATGTGCCAGTGATGAATATGCTGTAATCGGCCATGCCCTGGATGATGCCGCCCGTGAATGCGGGGTGAATTTCATCGGGGGCTTCTCTGCTCTGGTTCACAAGGGCTTCACAGAGTCAGACCGGAAACTTATCGCCTCGATTCCTGAGACGTTAGCGGGGACGGAGCTTGTGTGTTCGTCCGTCAACGTGGCCACAACCAAAGCCGGAATCAACATGGACGCAGTGAGGATGATGGGGCAGGTCATCAAGTCAACCGCAGGAATGACAGCAGAGAATGACGGACTAGGCTGTGCGAAGCTGGTCGTGTTCGCCAACGCTGTCGAGGATAATCCGTTCATGGCCGGGGCGTTTCACGGTGCTGGCGAGCCTGAGTGCGTGGTGAACGTGGGTGTATCAGGGCCGGGCGTGGTGTGGCGGGCTTTGCAGGACGTGAAGGGAGCGAGCTTTGACGTTGTCGCTGAGACGGTGAAGAGGACTGCGTTCCGTATCACGCGGATGGGCCAGGTTGTGGCTAATGCAGCGTCTGAGAGACTGGGCGTTCCGTTCGGGATTGTTGACCTGTCTCTTGCTCCGACTCCGGCGAAGGGCGACTCAGTCGCGAGAATCCTTGAGGCTATGGGCTTGGAGGCTTGCGGGACTCACGGGACAACTGCCGCGCTTGCTTTGCTGAATGACGCGGTGAAGAAGGGCGGTGTGATGGCATCGGGACATGTCGGGGGATTGTCGGGCGCGTTCATCCCGGTCAGCGAGGACGAGGGCATGATTGAGGCTGTGAAGTCCGGGAGTCTCAGCATCGAGAAACTTGAAGCGATGACGTGCGTGTGTTCTGTGGGGCTGGACATGATAGCAGTGCCGGGGGACACGAGTGCGGAGACGATAAGCGCGATAATCGCTGACGAGGCAGCTATAGGTGTCGTGAACAACAAGACTACAGCGGTGAGAATCATTCCTGCTCCGGGTAAGAATGTCGGGGACTCTGTGGAGTTCGGGGGACTGCTAGGGAACGCTCCCGTGATGAGGGTGAACAGCGCGGATTGTTCGGAGTTTGTCGCGAGGGGAGGGAGGATACCTGCGCCGATTCACAGTCTGAGGAATTAGGATTGAGACACAGAAGCCGGGTCGCTCCTCTGAGGTTAGGGGGGCGATTTTGTTTGCGCTGATTATTCGGTGATGTCGGTGTGATTGACGGCGTATTCCAGAATCATGCTGATGAGTTCATTTCTTGAGCGGTTGCTTCTGACTGATAACTCCTCAAGGGCAGTCGCTGTTTCATTCCTGATGCGTACGGAGAAAATCTTGTAGCCGTCCTCACCTTTCAAGTTTGACTTCTTCGGAATTTTTATCGTAGCTTCCATCAACGTTATTCACCTCGATTTTATTTTATGTTCTGGGCGCGGTGAATAATATGTTAATAAATGTTGTGCATAACATGATATTTCTATGTTAATTCTATGTTGTAATTTGTAACATCAATCCACAAAAGAAAGGAGGTGAATAGCATAAAGACCCGGAAAATAGTTTTATCGTTCGTTGCAGTGTGCTTGATGATGCTTGCGGCTTGTCCTGTTTATGCTAACTGGATGCCGACAGCTGGCGAATTGGGCGAGATGTTCGGTCAGGCACTGGGAGAGCAGATAGGCGAGGCAATAGGCCGTCAGATATGGGGCAATAAGGTCTATGATGACTTCAACAAGCAACACCCTTACGGATTGCCCGACAATGTTACGAACCCTCAGCCCATAACACCGCAATATGCACCTTCTCAATCTGTACCAGCTTCAAAACCAGCTTCAAAACCGTGGTGGCAATTCTGGTAGAGCAAAGATACTCCGCAATTACATCATCGAAAATTTCCGGGGCTGTCAAAATCCGGCGGCCTCATTTTTGTGTCATAATATCCCAAACACTCACAGGAGATTTTCACCATGACAGAAGCAGGAATCATTCTCGTAATCCTCCTAGTATCACTCGCAGGACTCTTAGCTGGCCGGAAAGTTCACGGAGCTTCCGACTTCCTCACAGGCGGAGGCCGGGCATCCTCGTGGCTGACTACTGGCGCGCTGGTCGGGACTCTTCTCGGCTCGCAATGCACACTAGGCACGGCGCAGTTGGCGTTCACGTTCGGGCTGTCGTCTCTGTGGTTCACGTTCGGGACGGGACTCGGCTGTGTCATTCTCGGTCTCACGTTCTCGGACAGGCTCAGGCATTCGGGCTGTACCACACAGTTCCAGATCATCGCGCGGGAATACGGCTCATTCACCGAGAAGGCCGGCGGAATCCTCTGCACGACCGGGACATTCGTCAGCGTTCTCGCTCAGGTTACGGCATGTATAGGCTTCATCCCTGCTGTTTATCCCTCAGTTACTCCCTTCATGGCCGCAAGTCTCACCGTGATATTCATGTGCCTCTATATCGTCATGGGCGGGACTTGGGGCGCGGGAATGGGCGGCATCGTCAAAGTCTTCCTGCTCTACATCTCTTGCGGGGCATGTCTGGTTCTTGTGCTGGCGGAATCGGGCGGAATTGCCGGAGCTTTCACCAACGCCGAAAATTTCCTAGCCTCATTGCCTGACAGCGGCATAACTTCACACGCTGACTTCACGGCGCGTTACTTGTCGCCTGTCTCACGGGGAGTCCTCAAGGACCTGGGCTCGTGCGTGTCATTGGTGCTGGGAATCCTGTCGACACAAACATACATGCAGTACATCCTGAGCGCGAGGGGTGAACGTGAGGCAAGAAGAAGCCTTTACTGGGCGGGAGTTCTCGTGCCTCCTGCCGGGGTTGCGGGAATGTTCATCGGCCTGTTCATGCGGGCAAATTACCTCACACAGTCAGAAGTAAGCTCCCTGATTTCAGCCGGGCTTGAAGTCCCGGACTTGCCTGTGATTTCGTCAACCATTCAGGTATTCCCCTCGTTCGTCATGAACCACGTGCCGCCAGTGTTCGCCGGAATAATGCTCGGTACGTTGCTCATCACCATAATCAGCGGAAGCTCCGGGCTCCTGCTTGGAATCTCTGCGATTCTAACGGAGGATATATTCTCGTCCCTGCCGTTCGTGAGGAGGCACAAGCTATTCTTCTCGCGGCTCGTAATCGTGATAACCCTCATCATCGCCGTAACAGCCTCGCGCATCCTCCCAATTCAGGCCATCAACGACTTGGGTTTCCTGTCCATGACTCTCCGTGCCTCTGTCGTGTTCATGCCCCTGCTGTGCGCGCTGTACTTCACGGGGAAGGTGAAACCGGGCTACGTCCTCGCGTCAGTGATATTGTCGCCAACCCTCGCGATTCTGGGAGTGATTGCCGGGATTCCCGTCGAGCCTCTCGTTGTTGCTATGGGAGTGTCGGTTGTGATTATGCTGACTGGCTACAGGCGTTCGGCGTGAGCTTGACTATGATATGTGCGGCGCATATGCTGTGATTAAGACCTGATTTCTTGGTGCAAAGGAGTGATGAGCAATGAAATTCCCCGTGATATTCTCAGGACACGGAGACCCTATGATAGCTCTGCGGAATGATGATGTTACACGCGGCATGAGAATTATAGGCGGTAAAGTCCTCGCTGATTTCGGCAAACCCAAGGCAATCCTCGCGGTTTCGGCTCATTGGTACACGGACGGGACATTCATTCAGTCAGTAGAGTCCCCCGAACAGATATACGACATGTACGGTTTCCCGCAAGAATTGTACGAGGTCAAATACCCCGTGAAGGGCTGTGCTGAACTGAGCGGGCGAGTCCGTGAGCTTCTGGGGGATTCCGTGAGCGTCAACAATGAATGGGGCATAGATCACGGAACATGGACGGTCTTGGTACACATGTTTCCTGACGCGGATATACCTGTCGTGCAGCTCTCAGTGAGCCGGAAATTATCTCCCGGACAGTGCTTCGAGGCCGGCAAAAAATTATCGCCCCTGCGCAATGAAGGCTATCTTATCTTCGGGAGCGGCAACGTTGTCCACAATCTCAGGCTCGTTGAGTGGGACAACCCCGACGGAACAGAGGAGACATTGACCTTCAACAGCTACATCATCGAGAACATCCAAGCGCGGAATTACGACGCTGTAATCGGCTACTCATCAGGGCCAAGCGCAAAATATGCTGTTCCCACGCCTGAACATTATTTGCCGCTGGTTTACTGCTTGGGAGCTTCTGACGGCGACAATGTTACTGTCTTCAACAACGTCTGCAATCTCGGCTCAATGGCAATGACAGGATTTGCCTTCGGACTGTGAGAATGTGATTAGGGACTTGGTGAAGCGTCAGTGATTAGTGAAGCTATGTCGCTGAGTCTTGCTGACCTGAGTCTGTCCTCCAGCGACTCCTGTATCTCATCGAGGACTCCTCCGAGCGCACGGTGAATGTTCTTGCCGACCGGGCAGGCAGGGTTAGGGTTGGGGTGAAGGCGGAACAGTTTATCCTTCACGCTTCCTACAGCCTCGTAGACATCATAGAGCGTAATATCCTTGAGGGGCCTGGCGAGATTGAGGCCGGTTTTCCCGCGTGATACATCGACGAGCCCGGCGGCTTTGAGGCGCGAGACTATCTGCCTGATTATGACAGGGTTGACCCCGACGCTTGAGGCCAGGAAATCACTCGTTACAGCGCATGTGTCATGAAAATAATCCGCGCAAGTCAGAATGTGGACAGCAACCGCAAACCTTCCCGAAATCTGCAAAATCATTCCCCCCTCAGAAAACAAACAGACTTCCGGCCATTATAACCGAAAGCCTGCGTGATAAGCCTTCCTAGTTGTGCCTACTCTGCGAACAAAGCCCCCGCTGACATCTCAAGGTACGCCTCGCCGCTGTAGTCAGGGAATGCCGCCTTGACCGCAGAAATGAAGTCCGCCCGGTTCTTTGCTGACTTTGCCGCCTCAAGCACCTTCTCAAGGTACGCGATTTTCTCAGCGACAGCCTCCCTGCCTTCCGGTGCGTTGTGGCTCGTGAGGATGAGCGCATATCCCTTGTCCTGATACCCTTTGAGTTCGGCTATTTCTGCCTCAATGTAGGGGACTGCCGGGAGTATGTTGTGAGTCTTGGAGCCCATCATGTGGCGGTAAACCGCGTTCATGGCCGGGATGTAGACACCGTAGCCCTCGCCGTCAGACTCATGAAGTATCACGAAGTCAGCACCAGCGAGTCTCACAGTCTGACCCTCGGCGATAATGTCCGCGCTGTCCGGGAGATCGCCTGCCACCTTGTCGCCCATTGCCTGAATGAAGCTCTGAGTGAGTCCCCATACGCTCCCGCCTTCCTGCCAGCTCTTGAGGGCGGACTCTGTAGCGTAGACTTTCACGCCGTAGGTCTTGTACCCGTTGGGATGATACGAGAAGAGCGCGCCTGCAACGGGCTTGCTGAGGGATTTCACGTACTCGTTCACCGCGTCAACGTCAGGCCTGTAAGCTGTCGACTCAATCATCACGAGTCCTTCGGGTGTCTCGACGATGTAGCAGTAATCGTTCATGTTGTCGCCCGTCCCGAATGAATGCAGCTTCACCCCGTCCGCAAACTCCCGGACATCAGCCGCCGCGAACCCTGCCGAAGCCATGACCATAACCGCCAGTATTGCCGCAAAAATCTTCCTCATCATCATTACTCCTTCACGACTGAGATTCTCTGCTGAATGTGATTGCCCTTTTCCGCCTCGTCAACCATAGCAGCCGCGTAGTCAGCATAGCTTATGACGCTCTCGCCTTTGCTGTTGACTGTCAGCTCTTCGCCAGCGAGAATGTATTTGCCTGTGCGTTCTCCGTCGGCCTGGAAGTCAGCAGCAGGTGATACGAACGTCCACTTCACATCATCGCGCTTTCTGAGTTCGCCGAGTGCTTTTGCCTGAGCCATTGCGAGAGGCTTGAACGCATCGGGGAAGTCCGGGGTCTGGTAGAGCTGTAACGTGTGCTCAGGGTTGACGTAGAGGCTTCCCGCTCCTCCCACGACGAGAAGCCGGGTGTCCGTCCCTGACAGAGCGTCGCATAGTGCCTTGAGGCTCGTGCTGTGCATGGGTAGGGTGTCGGGTGTCCATGCCCCGAAAGCGTCAACAACAGCGTCAAAGCCCGCGAGGTCTCCTGCCTTGAGGTCGAGAATGTCCTTCTTGATGACACGGGGGGCGTTGGACTTGTTTTCTCCGCGTACTACTGCCGTAACCTCATGGCCTCGCTTCATGGCCTCGTCGACTATGAGCCTTCCTGCCTTGCCGTTTGCGCATACAACAGCAATCTTCATCAGTAAATTTTCCTCCTGTAAGTGGGATTGTTACACCTGAGATTTTACAGCATCACGATGTAATGTCAACTGTTACACCTCACGTTCTCATTGCCGGTATCAGCCGTAGAAGTTGACCGCCTTTATCACCGCGAGCAATGGCTTCATGTACATAAGGACTATTACCGCGTTCGCCGCTCCCTTGATGAGGTTGAACGGGAGAAACACCGTCAGTAGCATTGAGGCTACTATCTCGCGGGGGACTCCCATGAAGTATGGCGTGATTATGTAGTTCCACAGGAGCATTGAGGCCGTCATCATCACACAGCCCAGCGCAAGCCCCGTTGCGAGTCCCTTCCAGGTCGGGCGGAACTTGTAGACAGCCGAGGCGGTGCAGACAAAAGACGACGTAGACAGGATATTCATCACGAATCCTATAGGCCCGCTCGCGCTTATGGTCATCATCTCAAGAAGGCTCACGATGAATGAGACCTCGAACGCCGACAAAGGCCCGTAAATTATCCCGGCTATGAGAATGATTGCGTCCTTAAGCTCGAACTTGAGGAATCCCGCCGACGGTATCACGGGAATCCTGATGAGTATCACAGACACGAACGCCAGCGCCGACAGCAGCGACAGCAGAACCATATCCTTCACGCGCAGCATGTCTCACCCTCACATTCTCTCTGTGTGGTACGTTTCGCCGTCAAGGTGCTTCCAGAGCATGACATCGTCCTTCATCACCATGTAGCCGCACTTAGACCCGCCACGAGGTGATGAGACTGATCCGGGGTTGACGTAGATATTATCCCGGCCGAATCTCTCCCAAGCAGGCGTGTGCGTATGACCGTGAAGGAGTATGTCCCCCCTGTTCAGCGGAGGAAGGTTTCTCATGTTGTACCTGTTGCCGTGAGACGCAAAGACAACATGCCCCCCGATATACAGCAGGCAGTATTCGGCCATGACCGGGAAATCAAGCTCCCTCTGCGTGAACTCGTCATCACAATTCCCCCTGACGCACAGGACACTTCCCGCAATCCCGTTGAGCATGTCAGCAACATCATCACTGTCATATTTCCCGGCGAGCTTTTTGCGCGGACCGTCCCCCAGAATATCCCCCAAGAGAAGAATCCTGTCTGACCTCTCGCGCCCGAACGCCTCAATCATTTTCCGGCAGCAGTCAGATGAGCCGTGTATATCCGACGCTATCATTATGTTCATTTCGTGAGTCCTCCTTTGACTTGTGGAGGCTTATAGTATAATTGCACAGAAAATTTTTGCGAGTCATTTCGCATAGGAGCGTGTAACTTTCCATCATGAACAGTATTATGGATACGATCATGCACTACAACGGGATCGTAAACAGCTTCGTATGGGGCGCGCCTGTCCTGATTCTCCTTGTGGGAACCGGCGTGTACCTGACGCTGCTTCTTGGGCTTCCTCAGTTCCGCTACTTCTTCGACGCAATGAGCGAGGTCTTCAGCTTCAGGAAGAAATCCGACGCTGACAACTCAATATCCTCATTCGCGGCAATGGCTACGGCGATGGCGGCCACAGTAGGAACAGGAAACGTTGCGGGTGTTGCTACAGCGCTGCACTTGGGCGGACCGGGCGCATTGGTCTGGATGCTGATTTCGGCGGTCTTCGGGATGTGCACCAAGTTCGCTGAAGTCGTGCTTGCTGTCCACTACAGGCAGAAGGACGCTCACGGGGACTGGCGCGGTGGTACTATGTACATCCTGGAGAAGGGAACGGCTGAGGCACTCGGACAGGGCTGGGGATTCGTCGGTAAGATTCTCGCGGTGCTTTTCGCGCTGTTCGCTTTCCTCGCGTCATTCGGAATCGGGGCGGCGACTCAGGCAAACTCGGCGGCTGAAGCCATGTCGATGGGCTGGGGAATCAACCATCTCTACAGCGGAATCGTCATGGCAGTCCTCGTAGCCCTCGTAATCGTCGGCGGACTCAAGAGCCTGTCGACCGTAACAACCTACATAGTCCCGTTCATGGCGATATTCTACATAGTCGGCTCGGTGTTCGTGCTTGTGATGAACGCTTCGGCCATTCCTGAGACGGTATCACGCGCTGTGCATCTTGCGTTCAACAACCCGCTTGAGACACTTCCCGGAGCATTGGCTGGCTGGGGAGTGAAAGAGGCGGTGCAGAGGGGCATAGCACGCGGCGTGTTCAGCAATGAGGCAGGCATGGGCTCTGCTCCTATGGTCCACGCTACGGCCAACGTCGAGCATCCTGTCCAGCAGGGCTTCTACGGGATATTCGAGGTCTTCATGGATACGATAGTGATATGCACGATGACCGCGCTTGTAGTTATGTCGACCGGGACGCTGACCAGCTCGCCGGATCTCACGGGGGCGCAGCTGACTCTTCAGGCCTTCGAGAACGCTTTGGGCGCGCCGGGGAAATACGTGCTGTCAATCGGGCTGCTTCTTTTCGCTTTCACGACAATCCTCGGCTGGTACTGGTACGCTGAGACGGCGGTAACGTACTTGTTCGGCGTGTGGTGCAAGCCTGTGATGAAGGTGCTGTGGATAGCTATGATAGTGGTCGGGGCGGCCGGGGCTCAGTTGATCGGCTCTGAGGGTAATCAGTTCCTCAACAACATTTGGGACATTTCGGACACGCTGAACGGACTCATGGCACTTCCGAACCTTATCGGGCTTCTGATACTGTCGGTAACGCTGAAGCGGATAGTCAGCGACTATGATGACAAGTACGGAGTTCCGAGCGACAGGGTGCTTACGGCCTCGCAGAAGGTTTTTGTGGCGAAGTTGCAGTACATCGTCGTTGGGATTATCGCGGTCGTTATGGGGATGACGGGGTTCTTCGCGTACCGCCAGCTTTTCGCGACGCTTGCGGTTGTGCTTGGGCTTTACACGGCGTACAAGCGCCAGACGATGCTGGGATTCCTAGCGGTGATACTGGGGATTGCGGCGGCGGCCATGTAGCAGGAAGTAGCAGGGAAGATTCGGCCCTCCTCGGACAACGGGGAGGGTTTTATTGTATGGACGTTGCGAGGCTGGAATATGAGTACTCGTTCCTGCGGGCGGAGAAGTACGACAACAAGATATATGTGTTGCTGACGGTGTGCGGGTTCGTGCTGGTGATGTTCACGTGGGCTGTCGGCGACATAGGGAGCATCGATATATTTTCTCCGGCAAAAAGCGGCTGGATTATGGCGTATGATGTGCTTATTGTGATGTGTGTGCTGGGGCTGGTTACTGTTCTGGTGAGGCTGATTGACGGTATGTCGGGGCTGAATATGAGACGGCATGACTCGGATGAAATTCTCAAGCGCGATATGCTGTCAAAAACGCCGCGAGAAATAGCCCTATTCACTATCATCAGCTACGAGAACGCCAAAGAGTATAACAACGAGCAACTGGAAAGACGGTACAAATCCCTGAACATCACCGTGAAAATGTTGCTTGTTGTGGTGATATTGCTGGTAGCACTTACCATCGTGAGCAGCTTTGCAGTGAAGGCAGGACTGTAAAAGGAGGTGCAGACTCATGGACACATATACAGAACCGAAACAGCTGACCAGTGATGAATTGTGGGCGTTCGTTGAGGAATGGTCAAAGAACCCGCGCCCGATAGACCCGGCGGAAGTGGGACTCAGAAGGAAAAGTTCCCCCTATGGCTACGAGACATTCTGCGACGGCGACTTCAGCATAAAGCTCCCCGGCGTTCTCGGCAAAATCGCAAGATTCCTGTTCGAGTAATCCGGCATAAAACAACACCCCCCGTGAATGTTCGGAGGGTGCTTTTGTGCTCGTTGTTCGGGAGTTGCGGGCGTTGTACTTAGCGGACGTGAACGTACACATCAGCTCCGCCATCGTAAGGAGTTGTATCAACCACGCCATTAGTGACTGTAGCATTTTTCAGCAATCCTGTCGATCCGGCACGCCCCTTGAGCTTGCTCTTGATTTTTGCTACCTCGTCAGCTGTGCCGGTGATGGTGTATTTGATGAACCACGTCGATTCCTTAGCGTTGTTATCGTTGGTCATCTTGATTGAGTACTTGTCGATGTCAGGAATCGAAGTACCGCTGTTGAGATACCGAATCGTTTGCGCTTTCACTTCGGTATTCTTTGTGCTTGTCGTGATTAAGTCCATACTGTCGGTGTAGAATGCCAACGCCGCCGTCTTCAGATTCCGCAGATTGCTCACGATGTTGCTGGCCTTTGCTGACGTTACAGCCTCAGTGCTTGAGAGCATCATCATTGCTGACAGAATCCCGATTACCACGATGACAATCAACAGTTCGACGAGTGTGAAACCTTTGCGCGTGTTCTTCATGATTTTTTCCTCCGTTCCTTAGCGTATCTGAAGCACAACATATTTCTGGTTCGTGTAGTCCGAGAGGGCAGACAGTGCCGTTCCGAGTCCCCCGGAAGTAGCCCCCTTAAGCCCTAGAGACTTTGCGCGCCCGGCAAGTTTGCTCTTTATGCCGTTGACCTCAGCCGCAGAGCCTTTGATTTCGTACGACACGTACCACGACTCACCATTTGCACTTGATTTGCTCACAACATAATCCGCAATGTCAGGGCCGTTGTTGTTGCCCAAATATTTCCTTATGAGAGCTTGGTGATCTTTCAGATCTGCTGTGGGATTCCCTGTGAAGTAGTCCATGCTGTCAGCGTAGAATGCAAGTGCCGCCGTCTTGAGGTTGCGCAGGTTGCTCACGATGTTGCTGACTTTTGCCGACGTGGTGGCCTCAGTGCTGGACATCATCATCATTGCCGACAATATCCCGATAACCACAATCACAATCAGCAGCTCAACGAGTGTGAATCCTCTGCGTTTCATTTCACGCTTCATGAAAATCTTTCCTCCTTTGTGTGAAAAAAGTTGCCCCTAAATTCCCTTCCCTGCGCCGAAATTTTCCCTGCCTATCCTTCCTCCTGTCAGACATTAAACAGCTTTGCGCCAGACAGTTTTTATGACGCTACAACAATGCACCGCCGCTGTATAACGCAAAGCCACACACAACTAGAAGTCTTATATCTCTAACCTGTGCTATAATTCACACAGGACAAGATACCAAATACGAAGCACCCTTTTACTGCTTCGAGTGCTAGATTTATAGATTTAACGTGAAGACTATTATAGCACACAATCTTCTTGTCCAGCTTTTTTGTGCTTTGCTATACACAGACATATTCGGACTGCCTGCACCATCCCTTAAATATCCCCGCCATTCACACAATATATTCACGCTAAATAATGATAATATTCACGTCAGCAAAAACTTTCACACACAGGAGGCAATAATCATGTCAGCAAAAATCTTAAGGGTTATCCTTGTCGCCGCGGCAGTGCTCGCCCTCTCATCGTCAAGTTTTGCGTCAGAAGCTTCGGAGGCCGTCAACAATTTCGCCTTCATGGCCGGGAAAATCATCATGTCAGACTCGCCGGGAAACTTCTTCTTCTCCCCCTACAGTATCATGTCAGCCTTCGGGATGGCCTATGCAGGGTCAGCAGGAGACACCGCCCGCGAAATTGAGTCCTCGCTGGGAATCACTCAGGGCATACACGAGTCACTAGGAGCATTGACACGCGACCTCGACAAAAGCGGCTGCGTGTCATCAGCAAACAGAGTCTGGCTCAAGAACGGCCTCAAGCTCCGCAAAAGCTACACAGACAGTCTCAGGCTCAACTACAGCAGCACGCCCAAGGAGCTCGACATCAAGCGGAGGACAGAGGAAGCCCGCGCGGAAATCAACGACTGGGTGAGCGCGAAGACACACGGCAGGATCAAGAACCTTATCCAGAATCTTGACCCTTATACGAGCATGGTAATCACCAACGCGGTCTACTTTAATGCGGAATGGCGCGACAAGTTCCCCAAGTCAGAAACCACAAAGGAGAAATTCTACACAGTCGGCGACAACTTCAAGGAAGTCGACATGATGAAGCAGGGCGGGGATTTCAGCTACTGCGAGAAGGACGGCGTGAAGGTCATTGCGCTTCCGTACAAGGGCGGAAGGCTGTCTATGATTGCCGCGCTTCCTCCTAAGGATAATCCTGACGCGCTGAAGGATATTGACGCAGGGACATTCACGGGATGGCTTGAGGCTATGAGCGTGTACGACGTGGACTTGTGGCTGCCGAAATTCAGGACGGAAGAACGCTACGAGCTGAAGAAAGTGTTCGAGGCGCTTGGCGTTAAGAGGGCGTTCACTGATGACGCGGATTTTTCCGGGATTACGGGGGATGAGCCGCTGAAGGCAGACAACGTGATTCACCAGACTTTCATTGAGGTTGACGAGGAGAAGACGGAGGCGGCGGCGGCCACTGCGATTCCTATGATGGTGGGAAGCGCGATGCCGATGGAGAGGCCGAGGGCTGAGTTCCACGCGGATCACCCGTTCATGTACTTCATCAGGGACAACGAGACCGGGACGATTCTGTTCATGGGATACCAGGCGTTCATGTAGACGGGAAGACGGGAAAGAAAGTTTGCGGCCATGTCTCAGGTTTGGGGGGATGGCCGCTTTTTGTCGGTTGCTCTAATCCTTCTTCAGATGACGCTTGAGCCAGTAATATAAACTTGGGCAGGCTCGCTTCGCCAGACGCTTGAATGACCAGACTTTATGGTTGAGCCAGACGCTGAACCTGTCTTCCTTCCTCCGCTTCATGAGATCCTTCTGGAACGCAAACGCCTCACAGAATGCATCGTACTGCTCGGGCGCGTAGTATTTCGTGATGACCTTCTTCATGTCCCCAAAATCTTTATCAAGGACTCCAGTCCCCCAAGGGATGAACAGGTTTCCGAAAAGATTCCCGGCATATTTCATTGTTACGTTAGACACCCTGAACGCTCCTATGTTGGCGGGCCTTCCGGGATAGTCTGAGACGGGTGAAATTTTCTCATCAGACACAACGGCGGTGAAAAGGTAACGGCAGGCAAGAGCGTTCTGAAACTTTGTGTCAGCAAAAAGTGAGATGTCGTGAAGCACGCACCATGAGTCAGCCTTCATGAACGGGAGGATGCAGAGGAAGTTCAGAGTCTCCCATGGATGACTGTGTACTGTGTCCAACATGAGAAGGTCAATATCCCCGCCGATTTCCTCAACGAAGCGTGAGACATCCCCTCCCCTGTATACGTGCCACTTGTCCGCAAGCTCCGGGAATTTCTCCTCCACGAGAAAGCCAGAAGGCTTATCCGGGTATCTGTAGGCGGTCTCTGTGTAGTCGACAGAATACAGCCTTGCCCCCTCAATGTCCCGTATTGCGTTGAGAATAAGCGCGCTTCCTCCTCCGCTTGAGACTCCGACTTCGAGAATCTTCCTGGGCTTGAGGCTGCGGATTATCCCGTTGAGGAAGTAACGCTCATTCTTCGACATCTCCGAATACGGCGCGACCGTGTCATATATCGGGTCAAGCCTCTCACGCTCGAACTCCTCATAGCGAATCATGACACTTCACCCCCGGCACTCACGCACGAAAAACGCCCCGCCAGCATTACAGCCAACGGAGCGGATAATTTCTGTGTGATTATTCTGCCAGAGGTTAGACTAGTCCCCCGATACCCGATACCCGATACCCGATACC
>JAFSKV010000048.1 GCA_017448795.1 Synergistaceae bacterium
TGCTTTACACGCAGGGGGTCGTAGGTTCGAACCCTGCTTCGCCCACCAGTGATTACGCGGGGTCGTAGCTCAGTCGGTTTAGAGTGTCGGCCTGTCACGCCGAAGGTCGCGAGTTCAAGTCTCGTCGGCCCCGCCAATAAAATCACAACAGCGAGGCGGGATAGCTCAGATGGTAGAGCAATGGACTGAAAATCCATGTGTCCCCGGTTCGATTCTGGGTCCCGCCACCAGTATATAATTGCGGAAGTAGCTCAGGGGTAGAGCACAACCTTGCCAAGGTTGGGGTCGCGGGTTCAAATCCCGTCTTCCGCTCCAAGAATGAGAAGATAACGGCTTCAGGGTAAACAGCTCTGAGGCCTTTTTTTGTGTGCGCTGAAACTTGTACAGGCAGCATTTCTCCCGGCGTGTTACGCTGATATAATACCCGGCATATTCCACAGAAAGAAGGCAATTACATTATGCGCAAAGTTTGGGCTTGGGCTGCTGTCATGGTTATGATGCTGGCGGTGTTCGCCGTTTCCGGGTGCGGAGGGGGAAGCCTTGACCCCCAGAGCGGCGGCACTGGACGAACGTCGCCTTTTGCCTATGTTGACAGCTATGATATTCCTGCCGTCCTGTCCGGGACATGGATTCTCACAGAAGGGGACGGCACTGCTGTAAGCACTACGGCGGGTGAGGCTGACACACTCTCGCTCATTATGCCCGCGAATACTCAGATGGTTTTCTCTGAGGTCAATATCAGCGGAGACACCGGGACGGCTCTTGTGTATTACAGCCTAAAGCTGAGGGCGTTTGATGAGGAGAGCATTTACCGGGGGGATTTTGACCTCAACAGCTACAGGAGCGATGACGACGCGGTGAAAGTCCAGGCTGTCAATCTCACACATGCAGGTGATGATGTCTGGCGGGCGGAAAATTCTGACGGCGATGTGATGATTCTTTCTTTCACGGCGGTGAACACTCTCACTATGGCATGGGACGGCTTCAAGTACTTGGACAACGGAGATGTGAGGACTAAGCAGTATCACTGTGAGCTGGAATGTTTGTTCACGAAGCGTTGAGTTACTCCCGTCCGCAGTAATGCCTGAATACGCACTCGCGGCAGGTTTCAGGGTCTGGGGCTTTTCCGGCGAAGTCTCCGGCGGCGATTCTGCTCACGGTTTCGTCAAAGCCCTTCATGATCCTTCCGGCCTCTTCCGGGTCATACTGGTAGATTATCTCCGGGTTTGATGATTCCTCGCCGGTGTAGTACAGCTTCATCCTGCTGATTTTCAGGCCTGCCCCCTGCCCGGCCATGTAGGCGTAAGCGAAGATTTGTCGGCGGCATGTTTCGAGGCGTTCACGGTCAGAATTGATGTTTATGTTTGGTTTTGCGCCGGACTTGAAGTCAGTGATTTCTATCTCTCCGTCCCGTATTGATATGAGGTCTATTTTTCCCTCAAGAATGTAGCTGTCCCTTGCTGTGTTCACGCTGTACTCTGCTTTCCTGACTGACGACCAGTCGCTTCCCTGCCGCCTGACGTAACGCAGTATCTGTGTTAGTGCCTCATCTCTTGCCTGCCTGCTCAGGTATTCCTGCTCGGAGCGTGAGAGGCGTTCATATTCTGAGCTGAACCACACGGAAATATTTTCGGGCGTTACCTTGTTTTCCTCATGATTTATCACAGCCCTGTGAATGTCCTCAAGCACAGCGTGAATCAGAGTCCCCGTGAAAGTTTTTGCTGACCTTCCCGGCATGAAGCCAAGTGCGCGGAAAAATTTGTACTGCGCCGGGCATGTCTCGTACGTCAGAATGTCGCCGGTGAATGAGTACGTTTTCTTCAGGGCCGAAGGAAGTACGGGGCTTATCTCTGTCTCTGAGAGCTTAAGCGATTCGTCAGCGTCGTCAAGCCTGTTGTACATGTCCTCGAAATATTTGCTTGGAGTGTTCCTGTCCTCGCAGCATGTCAGTATAAGAAGGTCCTGAGCCCGCGAAAATGCAGTGTAGTACAGCCGCCAGAAGTCAAAGTATTTCACTCTTTCGTGCGGCTCAAATTCCGGCCTCCTGCAATAATTGCGCGAGATTTCCTGCATCAGCCCTTCGCTGTGTCCCGGCGCAAAATTGTCCTGCGGGTATGAGCTCAGCGAGTCAGTGAACACTACAGGGAACTCTAGGCCTTTAGCCTGATGCACCGTCATGAACGCCACATGTCCCGGCGGCACCGCGTCATTTCCTCCCTCGTATTCGTCAAGGCCTCCTTCAAACATGAAGCGCAGGTATATGTTCATCATCATCTGGAACTGCCCGGCCATGTACTTAGCGTGAAGGTTGTTGATGTTGTAGGTATGCTCGCAGTGTCTCACTGTCTCGGCGAAACGCGACAAGTTCCGGGCGGGGCGGAGGTCTTTTGCCGGGCCGGAGATTTCAGCGTCAAGCGCGGGTTTGAACGGGGGGTAAGCAAAAAGCTCATACACCAAATCAGAGAACGTATAGCCTGTGTAGCCTGTGAGATTCTCGTGATACTTCCTGCGCGAGGCAATATGCTTCTTGAGGGCGGAATACTGCGGGCGGTCAATGTATCGTCTGACGTACTGAACACAGCTCCTGTAGTAGGCGATATATCCGGGTTCTGCGCCGTTGTAGGTGAAGCCCCCTGTCTCAAGAGCCTTGAAGTAAGCGGGGAACATTGCGGCGAGGCAGCCTATAGCAAACTGTATTTCCCCCCTCTGGAAAAACATGCTTGAGCGGGGGGAATATACGTTGATGTTGTTTTCTTCGAGATACTGGGACAAGGCTTGAGCATCCTGGGACTTCACGGAGCGGAACAGGAATGCCACTTGGCTGTAGTCGGCAAGTTTCCCGGAGTCTTTGAGGGCTGTTATGAGACGTAAAATTTTCTCGTGCCACTCTTTTTTGTCGTTAAGCCCCGCCAGTCTCATCACTGAATGTGTCTTCATGGCCGGGCGGTAAGCCTCAAGTTTCTTGTCATGCCTGAAATTTTCCCATGAGAAGAATCTTCCCGTGTCATTCATCCATGAGCTGAAGAATGAAACTATCTCCGGCCTGCTCCTGTAGTTGAGTATGAGGCGGACAATCCTGCATGTGTTTTTCCCGAAGTGCCCCGGAAATTCTAGGATGTTCCTGACTTCCGCGCCCCTGAAACGGTAGAGGCTCTGATCGTCGTCGCCAGCCGCGCAAATGTTCTGGTTTTCTCCAGCAATCATAAGAGCAAGCTGTTCCTGCACATAATTTGTGTCTTGGTACTCATCGGCCATGACGTATTTTATCCGGCTCTGAAGGTCAGCCAAGATTTCAGGATTGTCCCGCAGAAGCCTGTATGTTTCGACGAGAAGGGCTGTCCAGCTCATTGAGTTTGCGGAGCGCAGTATATCAGCGTGTATTTTCATGGCCTGCCCCATGGCTCTGACGGCTTGGGAACTGTCGCGTATTAATTCCTCCGGGTCTATAAGCTCCTCGGACAATGCGTTGATGCAGTCCCTAAGCTCGCATGATGATGCCCATTTTCCTTGTCCGGCTCTGAGAGACTCAAGGGCGAGGCTGAGTCCGTCAATCTCAGCAAACTTCTTCATGTTCTGCATGATAATGTAGGCGTGGCTGAAGTCGTCAAGTATCCTGAAATTTTTTCCGCGTCCTGTTACGTCTGCATATTCCTTTAGTATTCGCGAGCATATGGCGTGAAATGTTCCCGCGTACATTGCGCCTGTGTCAGCTGGTATGTTTCTTCGTGCCAGCTCCTGAGTGATGCGCGTTGCAAGCTCATTCGCGGCTTTGTCTGTGAATGCTGCGAGCATGATGTTTTCGGGCTTCACGTGTTTTTTCTGGATGAGGAACACTGTGCGCTGTACTAGCGTGAAGGTCTTTCCTGTACCGGGCCCTGCTATGATGAGGAGGGGTCCGGAAGCCGATGTGATGGCCTCGCGCTGTGCCTCGTTGGCGTTCCCGAAATCGAAATCTGAAACATCATCAGGTGATATTTTCGCGGGCTTCCGTGATGTCCCGGTGTCTTGAGGAGGGGTGTTTTCTTCTCCCAAGTATGACAGGAGGAAGGCGGAAGGGTCTTTGCTGCCGCACAGGGATATTACGGGGCGTTCTGCGTTTCTCAGGTCATTGCGTGAGACAAGGAGCAGGCATTCAGACTTCAGCCCGTCATGCCCGGCAATGTTGATATGCTGTGAGAAGGCTGCGGGTGTCTCCGGGAGGTCATAGTGAACAGTGAAGCGTATATCATCCCTCTTTATCTCGCGGTAAAGAAGCATGGGCATGATGATTATCCTGTCATTGAGGCCGTCAGTGCCGCGCAGAGCCTCGCGTATCTTGTAGGCTGACTCAGGTGATGAGCAGTATATTACTCCGGGCTGTCCTGTCCTGCCGCTGAGGATTTCCCGGAGAATTGATGCCTTGTTCTCTGTGCTTAAGGCGCGTATCTGCCTGTTTGTCCTGCTGAAGCCTGTTATAACTTTCAGGGGTGAAAGCAGTCCTGCTGTCTTCAGGATATTCTGCCTCATGGCGGGGCTTGTTGACTCGGTGAAGACAGCGGTGGTTATGCGTCTTTTTGTGATGGAAGAAGCCAGGTCAGTCCATCCTGCCGGGCATTCAGGATCGTCCCTGCGCGTGAGAATGGCGGCCATAGAAATATCGGCGTTCTTGAGGGCTGAAAGGCTGTCTGCTTCTGTCAGCTGGCTCAAGGGGGCGTAAAGTATCCTGCATGTTCCGCTTCTGACTTTGCGGAGAATTTCGCGCCTCTTTGCTGACGTAAGGGAGGGGATGAGAATATCGCAGCGTGAATCTGGAGCTTTTTCTTCCGCGTCATCAGGCATGACAGCGACGGTTAAGCCGGGCATCAGGAGGGCGGGCAGCTGGTAGCACACGCTCTTTCCGTAATCAGGCGGCATAGAGCAGAATACATCACGCCCGGAAAGCAATGCGTCAGCAATCTCTTCCTGTCCCGGCCTGAAAGAGTCAAAGCCGAAATGCTGGCGCAATAGCGATAACAGATAGTTAGGCTTCTGGGGTTCTGCTGCTATGTCCTGCTGTTCCTGCTGCGGGGACTGGACGAGAGCCAGGAGCTTTTGGGACTGTTCATTTGCGCGGGACAGCTCATCTTTTGCCTGCGAGAGCCGGGACTTGAGGCTGTCAATTTCGCGGTCTCTGGATTCTAGCTCGTTGCTGAGGGTGATTATTGTCGCGCTTAGGGATTTTATATCCTCGTCCTGTCTGGAAATTTTCTCGGATAAAAGTTTTGTCCTCGCTGTGATTAGGTTCTGCACCTGCTGCTTCTCTTCGTCTGTCAAGAATTTTAACCCTCCCTTGTGTGATGGGAATTATTATAGATTAGTGCGGGAGAAAAAGATTTGTCCTGCGAGTTTTGGGGCGGAGCTTGTACACTGGATAAAGTGAATTGTCTGACAATTAGTGTCGCACAAAGGTTAAACATTTTGGGTGATATAAATTCTTGTGCCATGAGGATTTGTGATTCAGATTTTTTTGCGGTCTGACCAAAGCAATTTTTTGGGCGGGAAAACGGCGATTCTTTGGCAGATTGTCGCAGTAGGTTGATTTTGCGCTTTCCAGTGATTGCAACATTTTATGAGTTAGTGGGGTAAAACATTGCGTAATTCCTGCAAGCGTGATAAAATCCCCGATGTAGTAAA
>JAFSKV010000049.1 GCA_017448795.1 Synergistaceae bacterium
GCGAGGTTCTCTGCGCTGGTTCTCTTCGTGGCAAGGGTAGCTCCAAGCACTGAGGCAAGCGACGGCCCTTCGAGTTTCAGCACAGGCGGCAGTGTCGGGTCTCTCATCAGCCAGAATATCGCGTTCAGAGGCTCGTCGATTCTGTCGACTCTGTTCGGCGACCACAGGCGGGACTTTATCGCACGTCCGTTTCCGTTGCGCACGTCTTCTGTTACCGCGATGAGCTTTCCGTCAGCCGTCTTGATGCATCCGCAGTTCTGAAGCGTCAGGATGAACTTGTTATCAGGGCATCCTATCGGGTAGTCAGCAACCTTGTCGAAGTATGTCGGCTCAAGGGCGATTGCGTACTTGTCCTTCACGTTCACGACGAACGCGTCATCATGAAGCACCATAACGTCATATTTCCCGTCATGCTTTGCGTGTGTGATTGTGGACTTTCCTGACCCTGACAGACCGAACGCCGCGACAACAAACTTCTTCCCTGAGCCGTCCTTGAGGGTGTAACGCTTGAGTCCGCCGTGACATGACGCGTAACCGTTGCGAGCCGCGATTCCCCATGCGAGAGTCAGAGTACCCTTCTTCATTTCCCCGAAGTAGCGCAGGCCTAACACGATTGCGCAGTTCTCTTCAGGCGAGAAGAACGCTATTCCGAGCGGGAACTGTTTTGCGAGTTCAGGGTCTCCGTGCGGCCAGTCAGGGTCGGCGACAAAGAATATGTCCCCGTCATGGTCGGAAATCTGGCGTGATGCGGCGTATCTGGGAGCGTAGGCCTCGTTCGCGTACTGGAAGTTGATCATCCAGTTGTACAGGTTATTCTCGTAGCCTTCCGGGACGATGCAGTGAGCGGAGGTCATGAAGTCCTCATCAAGCCCTACGTATGCGTCTGCCTGATAGAGCTTCCTGTAGCGCATGTTGAAGATTGCCTCGCGGATTATCTTGCAGTACTTCGCCACGTCAACATCAGGGTAGCCTACAATGCGTCTCGCTGCGGCTGTGCGCCCGAAGATTCCGCCGTCGTTGAACAGGAGGACGTTCGCGCCCATGGGGAGACCCTGGGCTTCGGGCTGGAAGACGGGCATCCCTGTAAGCTCGATTGTGCCGGGGGAGTTCTTGGCGAGGTTGTAGGCTTCGTGGAGGTCCTGGACGCGGTGGACGTTGTTGCTGTAGAACAGGGTCTCAATCGTCGTGCGGGGCTGGGCATGGTAGACTTTCTTGAAGTTCGCGGGATCATAGTATCCGATTGTGGACATGTATACATTGACTCCTTCCGTGAATTTATTGGGGATATGCGCGGTAATTATAGCACTATACTTCACTTGCAGAGTATAATATCCCAATCCCATAAGGAAAGAGAGTGAGACATTCACACAATGAGCTTCTGTTATTCAGCAGAAAAGAACGTGCAGATACTTGTTGCGCTACTCAAGGCTCATGGTATACGCAGGGTAGTCGCGTCCCCCGGGACAACAAACTTGAACTTTGTTGCCTCCTGCCAGCATGATGGCAGCTTCGAGATGTATTCCGCCGTCGACGAAAGAGGAGCCGCTTACATGGCCGTTGGGATGGCATACGAGTCGGGCGAGCCTGTAGTGATTACCTGCACAGGAGCCACAGCATCACGCAACTACCTTCCCGCCCTCACGGAAGCGTACCACAGGAAGCTCCCCATACTCGCGGTAACAGCTACACAGGACATGAGCAACCGGGGGAATCTCTCGCCCCAGTTCGTGGACAGGACAGCACAGCCCTCCGAGTCGGTCGTCCTCAGCGTGACTCTGCCGTACATCCATGAAGGTGATGAACTGGAAGAATGGCGCGCTAATCTTGACGTGAACAGGGCGTTGCTTGCCCTCCGCAATTCTGCTTACTCAGGGGGGGGGGGGGCTCAGTTCATATCAACCTTGTTACACGCTACAATAACGACTTCTCGGTAAAGGAACTTCCCCCTCAAAGAGTAATCCGCAAGTACACAGTCAAAGATTCATGGCCTCAGCTCCCCGACGGAAGAATAGCCGTAACAGTAGGAGGACATGCGGAATGGACACCAGAGCTCACGAAAGCCGCCGATGATTTCTGCGCACACAATGACGCGGTGATATTCACCGACCACTCATCAGGCTACCGGGGGAAATACGCCGTCCACGCAACGCTCCCGGCCTCTCAGGAGTTCAGCGAGTCGGACATCTTCAGCGTTGACCTGCTCATACACATTGGCGAGGAGTCCGGCGACTATATGCAGATGCCGAAATTCAGAAACGCAAAAGAAGTGTGGCGTGTCAGCGAGGACGGAGAACTGCGCGACACATTCCACAAGTTGACCAAAGTATTCCAGATTCCAGAGCAGATATTCTTCGAGGCATACACGGATGAAGACTCGCCTGTCTACGATGACTACTACAGGCAGTGCCAGGCCGATATTCAGGACGTGAAGGACAGCATTCCCGATCTCCCGTTCTCTAACATATGGTTAGCACAGAACATAGCGCACAGAATCCCGGAAGGAAGCTATGTACATCTCGGTGTGAGCAACACAATGAGGGCGTGGACATTCTTCGATTTCCAAGAGAGCGTGCACTCAATCGCCAACGTAGGATGCCGGGGGATTGACGGAGCATTGCCGACAGTTGTGGGAATGTCCCAGGTTCACCCGGACAGGCTGCACTTTTGCGCACTGGGAGACCTGACATTCTTTTACGGCTTCAACGCTCTGGGCAACCGTCATGTAGGCAGAAACTTGCGCATTCTCCTTGTCAACAACGGAAGAGGTACGGAGTTCAGGCTCTACATTCACCGGGCGCAAATCATCATGGGCGATGAGGCAGATCTCTATTCGGCGGCGGCAGGACACAGCGGCAACAAGTCCCCGGATCTTGTGAGGCATTACGCGGAGGATCTCGGATTTGAGTACCTCACAGCGTCAGACAAGGACAGCGCAAAAGAGGCAATAAAACGATTCCTGACACCTGAGCTGACAGACAGGCCGATGCTGTTCGAGGCTTTCACCGACAGCATTGACGAGAGCGAAGCACTGAGGCTGATATGTAACGTAAGGAAGACGTACAAGGGCGTGGCAAAAGCGGGCATAAAACGAGCTGTGAAAAAGTTTGTGGGAGCGCAGGGTGTCGCAGCCATCAAGAAATTCATGAAGAAGTAGCCGTTACCGTCATGAGTATTGCGGCATATTGCGCGGTGAACTGTTACGCGCTGATTTCCGGGTATACTGGCCTCCGCGCCCGGCACAAGGTCTCAGGGATAATCGCATTGTGGCTCAAGGCGGCGTTCTACGGACTGGCGATAACTGCGGCGGTCTGTGTCGCTATTCCCGGCTCTGTGGGAATCCGTGAGTGGGTCAAAGCCTGTTTCCCGGTGATGTTCCGTCAGTACTGGTACTTCACGGCATATTTCGCGCTGTTTCCGTTCATGAAGCTGCTGAATGCCGGGGTAGACTCACTTCCCCGCAGGACTCTCCGCAGCTCTCTCATCGGGATGATATTCGTCCTGTCAGTGATGCAGACGGCGTTCCACCGTGATGTTTTCGGCACGTCAGGCGGCTTCAGTATGCTGTGGCTGATGGTGATGTACATTCTCGGCGCGTATGTCAGGAAGTATGACGCTCTAAGGGACGTGGGAACTGTTGCGGCTCTGTCAGGATATTTTGCGGCGGTGGTCATTGCGTGGGGTGCAAAGCTGGCGGCGGAATATATCACGCTGAGTCTCACTGGGGCGGCAAGGGGCGGTGATGTTCTCACGCGCTACACTTCACCCATGATGATACTTGCGGCGTTGTGCCTTCTTGCGGTGTTCTCGCGGCTGAAACTCTCAGGGCTTGCCTTGAAGGCCGTGAAGGTTCTTGCGCCCGGCACGTTCAGCGTCTACCTGATACATTTACAGAGGCTTCTGCTGAAATATGCTATCACCGACAAGTTCACCGCGTATGCTTCGTACACTCCGCTGAAGATGGTATGCGCTGTAATCATCACAACACTTGCGATATATATTCTCTGTGCGGCGGTTGATTTTCTCCGGGCAATGATTTTCCGTGCTTCCGGCATTGAGGCTTTGCCCGCGAAAATAGAAAGGATGCTGACAAAACATGAAGGCTTATGAGGAACCCGGTATCCACATTTCCGGGCTGAGGAAAGAGTCTGCTGGCGGCTGGACGAAGCTGGTTGCAGACATTACGTATCAGGGGGGGGGGGGGTATTACCGAGCAATGAGCCAGTAATTTGGCTTGCTGTGAAGGATGAGAATGCCCACATGCTTGCGGATGATGTCTATGATGCGTTTGTGCTTGTGCCGCTGTATATGGCGATGTACATGAAGGCTGACCTGTACATTCACGGGAAAATGTCGAAGCGTCTGTACAAGAATATCGTGAACTACCTTCAGCGGATACTGTGCGACTTCAGCCCGGACTTGTCGAGGGTCAATGTGAGCGTTGACGGGTTCGCGGAAGCCAGCGGGGAGCAGACTATCATCGGGACGGGAATATCCTGCGGGGTGGACTCGCTGACCACGATATATGACCGCTATGTGATGGAGGATGATCCTGATTACCGGGTGAACGGGCTGTTTTTCTTCAACTACGGATCATGCGGGGATTACGGTGAGGCGGCCCGGCGTTTGTGGATGGAGCGTTACAGGCTGAACAAGTCGGCGGCTGATGAATTGGGGCTGCCTGTGTACTTGGTTGACAGTAATCTTCATGCATTCACGCACACAAAGGAGTTGGGCGGGACGCAGGCGGGCTATTTCGCGAACTGGTCAATAATTCTAGGGCTTGGGTGTGCAATCAAGAAGTACTACACATCAAGCTGCTACAGTTACAGCCAGATGATGGAGTTCGGCAGGAGGAAGCGCGGAAGTGATTTCGCGGAATATTCAGAGGCTTATTCAGTCCCATTGATACGCACGGAACGCCTTGAATTAATCATTGATGGCTGCCAGTATGAGCGGAGCATGAAAACAGAACACATTGCTGACTGGGAGATTGCCCGAAAACACCTGAATGTTTGCGTTTCACCCGTCAAAGGCGCGCACAACTGCTCCAAGTGCCACAAGTGCATGACTACGATTATGCCGCTCGAAGCAATCGGGAAGCTGGACAACTTCGCTGGCGTGTTTGACCTTGAGACTTACAGGCGACATGCTTTCAGGGGGAAATGTGAGCGTGTTGCAGGAAATTTCTTCGAAGTGGACAATGACCCCAGCCTAGCCCGCTTCCTTACAGCTCACGGAATGCGCCTCCCCTCACCCGTAACAGCATGGCTCTACCTTCTCCCCTCCCGCGCATCACGCCTCGCAAAAAGACTCGTCCGCAAAATCGCAGGCGAAAATCTCTATTCCCGCCTCAAGAAAATACTCAGGAGGTGAAATCATGTCTCACAACATACTCATACTAGGCGGCACCGGGGCAATGGGTGCTCCCCTCGCTGACATCCTCGCGGAAAAAGGCCTCTCCGTCCACGTAACCACAAGGCAGAACCGCCCTTCACGTCCCGGCATCACATACATCAAGGGCAGCGCGAAAGATACCGGCTTCATACGCGGCGTACTCGCACAATCTGAA
>JAFSKV010000050.1 GCA_017448795.1 Synergistaceae bacterium
GCTGTGAGCTGTGAGCTGTGAGCATTCTACTTGAGTTGCCCGTTGCTGTCAAAAGTTTGTGTCTCCTTTTCTTGGGATTTCGCAAATTATATCACGCACAAAAAAACCCCCCGCATCACACGAGGGGCATTCATTCCCGCTGTCAGTCGAAAATTGACGAGAACAGTTTATAGCCTAGATACCCTGCCCCCGCCACGAGAGCAACCGGCCCTAGGGCAGCCCCTACAATAGCGGCTCCTCCGATAGCAGCCTCCCCGATAATAGCGGCTCCTCCAATAACAGCCTCTCCAATGGCAGCCCCTCCAGCGTACACAACAGGAGCAGCAGTAGCAATCCCGGAAGCAATCGCAGATCCTGCAACTGGCACAAGCTCCGCCGTGGCTATGGCAGCCTCAGTTACAGCAACACCCGCGCCGGTAACAGCACTTCCTGCCGCAGCAAGCCCCGCTCCCTCTATGACTCCGCCAGCCCCTATGACAGCGAGTCCTGCCCCGCCGACTCCGACAGCCACCCCGCCAGTGCCTACAGCCTTAACCCCGTCTCCCACTGCGTTTTCCACTGCCTTCTGGACAGCCTGCCCCTTTTCCGTCTTCAGAGCCCACTCAAGAACGTCCGGCCCGGCATCAACGACTGTGTCGCATACTTTTTTCATCAACTTTGACATTATCGCTTCATTCCTTTCTTTGTTGTTGATGATATTCTAGCTTCCTTCCGTCCTGACCTGTTGACATGAAGTCGAGAAGTCCGCAAAAAACCCCCGGCTCATTCACCGGGGGCTTCGTCATAATTCCGAGTCTATACTCCGCTGGGCGTAACGTTGATTCCGCGCTCCTCGTCCGTCCCGGGCACAAGTGAGTCGCAGATTGCCGCGCAGATTCCCGCAACAGCCATCGGTGTCTTCAGCACTGCCCAGACCATCCCGCCGAGCGTGTGCATGAGCTGGCTTTGTGCGTCGTTCATGAAGATTGACTGGTTGGCCTCAACCCATCCAGGCAGACCCATAGCCATCAAGAACGCGAACCCTACAATTAATATATTCCTCTGGCTCGACATATCCGCCCGCATTAACACCTGAATACCCATTGCGCCGATTGTCCCGAAAAGTGCTATGTACGCTCCTCCGATTATCGGCGAGGGCATCGTCGCGATTAACGCGCTAAGTTTGCCGACAAAGCTCATCAGGATGAGTATCACCGCTCCCGTCCTCACTACTACCCTTGAGGCGACTCCCGTCAGACCAATGAGGCCGATATTCTCCGTGTATGACGTTGTGCCGACTGAACCGAATACTCCCGACAACGCGCAGCACATTCCTTCCGCGCCGATTCCCCTGCTTATCGTGGCCGAGTCTGGGTCTGACACTCCCGAAGCGTACGAGACCGAATGATAGTCGCCGATGCTCTCAATCATTGTCGCGAAGAAGCCCGCAAGCATGGCCGCAATCGCCATCAGGCTGAACTTTGGCGCGCCCCACGGGAATATTAGCCCCTTAATGTCCTCAAGGCTGCTGACCCTGAGCCATGATGCTTTGTTGACCGTGTCGAGGCTGATGTACGCGGGGTGATCCGGCGAGAATGTCCCGTTTACCGACAGCCACAGACACACGCAGTACACCGCAGTGATTGACAGGAGGATTGCGAAGATGTTGATGTACTTGCTCCTGATTACGAGGCTGAACAGGAAGATTAACACAACGACTCCCAGCGAGGCAGGCCAGTAATTCGCCGCGTTGCCTTGGACTGCTGTACCTGCAAGCGAGAAGCCTATTGCCATGATTACCGGGCCGATTACTACGGGGGTGATGACCTTGCGGATGACTCCGACGATTCTGCTGTAGCCGATGAATGACAGTATCAGTCCGCCGACTATGAGGCCGCCGCCCATGTACTGCATGACCGCTTCAGGGCCTGATGCTTTGTAGAGGGCTATAACCGTCATGACTGAGGGGATAAAAGAAAAGCTCGATCCCTGAACTATCGGAAGTCCTGAACCGAGCTTTTTGCTTGTCTGAATGAGTGTCGCTACTCCCATTCCGAAATAAACGCAGGAGATGAGCGAGGCTATTTGCAGCGCGTCCATCCCCATCGCCGGACCGAATATTAGGGGGACGAGGGTTGTCGAACCGAAGAGGGTTAATACGTGCTGGGCTCCTGAGAGAAGAGTTATGAGGAACGGGGGTGTGTCATTGATGCCGTAAACCATTTGCCTTCTGGCCATGCGGTTAAGACCTCCTGATGAGTTTTTGTTTCCGGGCGTGAGATTTTACAGGCGGGGAAAATTTTTGTCAAGCAGAGCCGTGAATCATGCCGGGAAAATTCATGCCCTCATCAGGTCAACAAACACACAATCTTTCAGCCTCAAACGAATGCCTCTCACAGCTTCTTCCGACTGGTCAATTCCGATGAATTTCCGCCCAAGCTCACACGCGCAGAGAAGGCTTGCCCCGCTCCCCGCGAAAGGGTCAAGGATTGTGCTGTCAGGCAATGATGACTGAGCGATAATCAGCCTCAGCATGTCGTGATTCTTCTCAGTGGGGTAAACGGGATATTGCGGGTCTTTGTACGTCCACACGTCCTGAATCTTCATGCCCCCGTGCTCGTCAGCATATTTCTTTATGCGCGGGTTGCCTGACGCTGACCACTCTATGCGCCCCTGAGCGTCAAGCCTGTCGAACTCCGCCGGGTCAGTCCTCCAGTGCCGCCCGGAAGGAACGGGGATATTCCGCCAGGCCTTCCCGGTGATTCCGCCGCGTGTCTCGCATTTTTCGGGTTGGACTTTATGCGGGCTATGTCGTTCAGGAAGTTTCCAGCTCCGAATATCTCATCAAGGATGATTTTGACGTAATGGCCGGTCTTGCAGTCAATGTGAAGATACAGCGAGCCTCTTTCGGACAACAATTCGTGAATGAGAATGAGCCTCTCTCGGATGAAGGCGAGGAATTTTTCGGGGGGCATCTTGTCGGCGTATGCTCTGCGGGATTTCACGGAGCTTACGGAGTTAGCGCGGCTGTCGGAAATGTAGAAGTCCTGCATCGTGTTGAACGGGGGATCAGCATAAACGAGATCAATCTTCCCGGAATAATCGCGGAGCATGAGCGAGAGGGCGAGGAAGTTTTCGGACTGGATGATGATGCTGCCTTCTGTGGGGATTGTCCGGCCATGTTTCAGGGCGAGGGCGCGTGCTTTCTGGAGGATGTCCCCGCGGGGCAGTCTGCCGTCAAAGTCAAGCCGTATCATAGCGAGTACAGGAACTCACGCAGGACAAGAGCGGACATGATGTTATCTTGCGTGGAAGTCAACACCTTTGCTCTGTTGGTCTCTTTCGGGGCTGTACATCTCTCGATTATCGCGTCAAATTCTATGCTCCTCTCCGTCCAGCAATTTATCCTTCAGCCTCCTTCCGCAAAAATTATCACAATCCCCGATTCCGTCAAGCCTGCATTATAATTACCTCATCCAAAATTTTTGTGAGGTGCTATCACAATGAGCAAACGCGCAACTCTCATCCTTGCGGCCATTCTCTCAGTGTCCGCGCTGGCATTCCCGGCTTTTGCTGACGGACTCAAAGTCGCAATCATCACCAGCCCCAACGATGTCCACGACGGAGGCTTCTGCGAGACCAACTACAACGGCCTTCTTGCCTTCCAGAAAGATCACCCTGACGCATCAATCACGGCCGTGCAGGAGAAGACAGGAGACCCCGCCGAGTGCGTGAGGACAGCCGAGAACATCGCCGCGGATTATGACGCTGTGGTGTGCGTGGGCTTCCAGTTCGCGGGAATCGCTGAAGTAGCAGAGGACAACCCGGGGACAAAGTTCATCCTCGTGGACACATGGCCGGCTGACGAGGCAGGAAACACAGTAACAGCCGATAATCTTTACGCGATGACCTTCAAGGAGCAGGAGGGCGGATTCCTCGCGGGGCTCGCGGCGGCACTCACTACGAAATCCGGCAAGGTCGCTGTCGTCAACGGAATCGCTTTCCCGACCAACGTAAACTACCAGTACGGCTTCATGTCGGGCGTGAACTACGCCAACAGGCATTACGGGACTAAGGCGGCAATCGTTGAGCTTCCCTCATATTCCGGGACTGACGTAACAGGAAAGAACGTCGGCGGGAATTATGTCGGCTCATTCACTGACCAGGCGAACGGGAAAATCGTCGGGCAGGCGTTAATCCGTGAGGGCTGTGATGTTATCTTCGTTGCGGCGGGGGCTTCTGGAATGGGAGTCTTCACGGCGGCAAAAGAAGCTAAAGGTGTCTACATTGTCGGCTGTGATGCTGACCAGTACAACGACGGCGCAAACGGGGACTCAAATATCATCCTCACCAGCGCGCTAAAGGTCATGGACAGGAACAACCAGAGAGTCCTCAACGACATAGCGTCAGGCAGCTTCAAGGGCGGGAATGTCCTTCTCGGTGCGGAGTCTGACTCAGTCGGCTACGTCAAGACACCCGGCCGTCATCAGCTCACCGACGACTCAATCGCGAAAATTGACGCGGCATATTCCCTCCTCAAAGCCGGAAAAATCGCCCCCGCCTCATTCGCAAGCGGCACAACGCCCGACAACTTTACGGGACTGGACGCGGAATAATGGCTGAACCTATCGTAGAATTTCGCCACATCACCAAGAAGTTCCCCGGCATTGTCGCGAATGATGATGTCTCGTTCACCGTCAACAAGGGTGAAATCTTCGCGGTCTTGGGCGAGAACGGAGCAGGAAAATCTACCCTCGTCAGCGCGCTCTTCGGAATGTATGAGCCTGACGGGGGAGAAATCCTCGTTAGGGGCAAGCCTGAGCGCATAACCTCGCCTCGTTACGCAGGGACGCTCGGCATCGGGATGGTTCACCAGCACTTCCGGCTTGTGTCGAACTACACCGTCGCGGAAAACATCGTGCTTGGTCTTGAGCCTGTGAGGAGGGTGTGCGGGATTCCTTTTGTCGACATGAGGAAGGCTAACCGTGATGTGGCGGCTTTGTCGGAACGTTACGGCCTGAAGGTCAGCCCGGATGACGTAATCGAGGATATGAGCGTTGCGGCCATGCAGAGAGTTGAAATCCTCAAGATGTTATACCGCGAGGCCGAGATACTCATATTCGACGAGCCTACAGCCGTGCTGACACCGCAGGAGATAGACGCGTTCCTCCAGACGGTGAAGACTCTCCGGGACAGCGGGAAAACTATCATCCTCATCACCCACAAGCTCCGGGAAATCAAGGCTGTTGCTGACCGCTGCGCAATCATGGCAAGGGGAAAACTGGTATCAATCCTTGACGTTAAGACTGCCTCAACTGACGAGATGGCCCGGATGATGGTCGGTCATGATATTTCGTTCACGACAGAGAAAGCACCCGCTAAGTTCGGCCCGGTTGTGCTTGATGTTGACGGCCTGACGGTGAAAAGTGCTGCGGGCTATGAGGCGGTGAAGGGAGTCTCGTTTCAGGTTCACGCGGGGGAAGTCTTCGCTGTGGCGGGAGTCTCAGGGAACGGGCAGAATGAGCTTGCTGACTCTGTAGCAGGACTCGCCGAGGTCTCATCAGGCCGGGTAATCCTCAACGGCCATGACATAACGAATGCCACAGTCCGAGAACACATCACAGCCGGAGTCGCCTACATCCCGGAGGACAGGCACAATGTAGGGCTTGTGCTTGACTTCACGCTCAGGGGCAACTTCCCGCTTAGGCTCTATGACACGCCGAAATACTCACGCAAGAGCATCATCAACTACAAGGAGTACAACGAGCAAAGCGCACGGCTTCAGGAACAGTACGACATCCGCAGCAGTCAGGGCGGTGAGACAATCGTCCGTGAAATGTCGGGCGGTAACCAGCAGAAGGCCATCATTGCCCGCGAAATCGACATGAAGACACCGCTCATAATCTTCATGCAGCCAACACGAGGACTCGACGCGGGGGCAGTGATGAACGTCCGCAAGTACATCATCGCCGAACGAGACAGGGGGGCGGCGGTGCTGTTAATCTCGCTTGACCTTGACGAGATACTGGACTGCGCTGACACAATCGGGGTAATCTACAGCGGCAAGATGAGCAAGATAGCCCCGGCCGGTGAGCTTACGGCTGAAGTTATCGGCGAATACATGATGGGGGTGGGGAAAACAGCATGAGGAAGTTCACGTTGTCATGCCTCGCAATCGCAGTCAGCCTGATATTCGGGGCGTTAATCCTGTGGCTGATGGGGAAGAATCCCGGCGACGCGTACATGAGCATCCTTCAGGGCGCGGGACTCATGGAGAAGGCGCGTTACTCCGGGCGTCAGAGCATGTTCACCGACTTCATGAGTCTGGTTGACGCTATGACCCCGATGATTTTCGCGTCCCTTGCCGTTGCCCTCGCGCTCAAAGGTGGCTTCTTCAACATAGGAGTCTCAGGGCAGATGCTCTTTGCCGGCTTCTGCGCGCACATGGCCGCACAGTTCCTCCCGTCAAGAATCGTTGTGGTGATTGTGGGATTCGTTGCGGGGGCGGTTGTCGGGGCGTTAATCGGCTGGCTCAAGTCCCGCTTCAACGTCAACGAGGTGGTCAGCTCCATAATGCTCAACTCGATACTGATGTACGTAATCACGTTCTACATCTACACGTTCTACATCAACCCGGTTTCAAGGAACAGCGTATCAGTCCCGGCGGCGGCAAGGCTGACACTTTCGGGCTTCCGCTGGGAGGGTATGAAGGTCGACATAGCTCTTGCGTTCCCTGCGGCGGTAATCACGGCGGTGTTGCTTCACTGGTTCATCAACAAGACGACATACGGCTACGAGATAAAGGCTGTGGGGCTCTCACCTCGTGCGGCACATTACGCGGGAATGAACGTAGGCAGGACTGCTGTAATCACGATGACATTATCGGGAGCGTTGGCGGGGCTTGCGGGTGTGGCGTACTACTGCGGCTACCTTGCGGCGATACAGCCCGGCGTTACTCCGTCGATGGGCTTCGATGCTATAGCGGTCTCACTTTTGGGCGGCAACAATCCTCTTGGGTGCATACTCGCGTCGTTCCTGATTACGGTAATCTCGAAGGGGTCAGTCTACATGAGCTCGCGGCAGAATATCGAGCTGGAAATCGCGAGCCTGATTACCGCGCTGATACTGACATTCGCGGCGTGTTCGGCTGTTCTGGACAGGAGGAGGAAGTAGGATGCTTGACACGATAATTATTGACGGACTGAGCTTTTCGCTTCCCTTGTTCGTGATGGCAGTCGGCGGAATCTACAGCGAGAAGAGCGGGATAACCAACCTCGCGCTTGAGGGCTTCCAGGGCTTCGGGGCGTTCACTGGGGCGGTCGCGGCTGTGTACCTGTACGGGATATTCGGGGCTGACTCAGTCATTCCGTACTGGGCAAGTTTCGTGTGTGCTGTGATTGGCGGGGGGATGTTCGCGCTTCTTCATGCGTTATTGTGCGTGAGGTTCAAGGCTGACCAGGTGATAAGCGGCGTTGTGATGAACATTCTTGCTATGGCCTTGACGAGTTTCCTGACCAAGAGAATCAACGCGTCGATATTCGGCAACAGCGGCAACAAGTTCATGCTGAGTGCCAGCACACGGCTGACGATTCCGGGACTGAGTGAGCTTCCAGTTGTGGGGGCAATATTCCGGGACATTTACCCGTTTGAGCTGGTGATTGTGGCGGTGGCACTGGTGATGTGGCTGGTGCTGTACAGGACGGTTTACGGGATGAGGCTCCGGGCCTGCGGGGACAATCCCCAGTCGGCGGACGCGGCGGGAATCAACGTGTATGCAGTGAGGACGGTTGCGGTGTTCGTGTCTGGATGCCTGTCTGGGATTGCGGGAATGAGCTTCGCTTACTCGGTCTCCGCGCAGTTCTCGCCAGATATATATCTTGGTTACGGCTACCTGTCTATAGCGGCTCTGATTTTCGGGAACTGGTCGATTTTGCCTGCATTGTTCGCGTGCCTTGTGTTTGGTTTCGCGAGGAGCACGGGGGCGGCGGTGATTCATGAGCTGGGTTTGCCGTCGAGCTATAACGACCTTGTGAGGACGCTTCCGTATGTCTTGACGCTGCTATTGCTGGTGTTCTTCGGGAGGAGGAACAGGAGTCCCCGCGCGCTTGGGCAAGTATACGACAAGGGCATGAGGTAGTGTGATATAATTCCGGCCATGAAGAAGACACTTGACACCACAATTCAGGCGGCTACAATCGAGTATCGGGTATCGGTATCACCTTGTCTGAAATCTTCCAGCAATAGATCACAATCACAATACATAA
>JAFSKV010000051.1 GCA_017448795.1 Synergistaceae bacterium
AAGCTCCGTCAGAATGTTGAACGGCCTCACCATGTCTCCGTTCTTGAGGAGGGAAGGAGGCTCTTCATCCGGCGCGGGGTCAGCAAGAGTCAGCTCAATCTCCGGGCTGATCTCCTCAATCTTGGCGCGTATCTCGTCCGCTCTGTCAGCAGGAAGCCAGAATTTCGTGAGCATCACTGACTCGGTCTCCTTGCTCATGGCCGTTCCGTTGTAGCGCGCTGAAAGGCTGTTGTAGTAGTCGGAGAGCTTCTGCACCGTCGGGACGTTCTCCTCAGCAAGTGCCGCTATCCTTGACGCTAATTCTTCCTCTTTTGCCTCAAGTGCTGAGATTGCGCCCGCTGTCT
Source organism: Synergistaceae bacterium (assembly GCA_017448795.1). Lineage (GTDB taxonomy): Bacteria > Synergistota > Synergistia > Synergistales > Aminobacteriaceae > JAFUXM01. The sequence goes on from JAFSKV010000051.1 coordinate 345, forward strand.
TCTCTTTCTCCTCGTCAGCAGTGCCAGCCAAAGCCGCCGGAACTTCAACGAATGAGAGTCCGTTTTTGGCGCAAAGCTCTCTGATTTCGTCCCCTAGTGAGCGCGAGTAAAGCAACGCAACATAAACGTCCTGCGTGTCCTTGTCATAAGGGGCGATGATGAGCTCGGAGTCGTCCTTGTACTTCGAGAACTCGCCGAGTGCCGCCTTGAGTCCGCTGACATTGCCGGGTTTGACTGTTCCGACAAGTCCGGCGAGGGTCTTTGTTCCTTCCGTGAGAACAGATAGAGGGTAGGGGAAAAATTCCAGCGAGGAGAGAATTTCCGCGTTCGTCCTTGCTTCTGAGAGTTTCTGCCTGACTTCCGCCGTCTCACGTTCAACTGCGCGTGTCTTATCGCAAACCGCTTTGAGATCCGTTTTTGATGCCAGTTCCGCAAGCTCTGTCATCGTAACTTCCGGGCGTTCTCCCAGCATTCTGTCTAACGCCGGTACAGGGTCGACATAGTGAGGGGTGAGCGTTCTGGAAAGGTAACGGACATCTGCGAGGCTGTCATCATTCCGGGAAATGAGGGCTTCAACGTCAGCAGGCCGGGTGTGATTTTCCTCACCTGATGAAATTATCTGACAAGCTCCTGTTTCCTGGAGGGCTGCCGCGATCTGTTCATGAACGGATTTGTGATAATACAGTTCTGCCTTCTTAAGCCTGGCTACTCCCATATTTTTTCATCACCTCTTCCATTATGAATGAAGCAGCTGCGGGAATCTTGTCCTTGTGCTTGGTGTAGTAAGCCTTAGCATCAGACTCACGCTTTGACAGTATTGACTTCGCTTTTGACTCTGCTGCCTCCTCTGCCCTGCGTATCTTGTCGCGGTAGGAACGGGCTGCGTTCTGCCGGGCTTCTTTCAGGGAAGTCTCAGCGTCTGAGGTTGCGCGGTTGAGTTTCTTCGCGGCATCTTCCTTTGCTTTCTGCACAGCATTAGCGGCCTGAGTCTCAGCAGCTTTTATCTCAGCGATCGTGGAGTTGTCCGCCATGATTTGCTCACCTCCTGTCGAGTGAAATAATGTTCAGTTGTTGTAATACAGTGTGGAACGAGAATAGATTATACCGCATTCACCGCGAAAACAATCGGGAAAAAACGCAACTCAATGACAGGCAAAACAAAAAGAGACCCCCGGATTTCCCGGAGGCCTCGTTATTTTTCTCTTGCTGACTTACTGAACGTCCGCGCCGAATTTCACATCATCGTAGTCGTCGCTGTTCGTGAGGAGGAGGACTACAGTATCAGGATGCCCGGCCTTCTTGATTTTCTCGCGGGAGAACTTCATTATGCGCTGGCCTTTCTTGACCTTGTCGCCCTCTTTCACGAAGTCCTCGAAGCCGTCGCCCTTCATCTCGACAGTGTCAACGCCGACATGTATCAGGACTTCCATATCCTGCGCGCCTGAAATCCCGATTGCGTGCTTGCTCTCCGCCACCGATGAGATTTCGCCGTCAATGGGAGCGTAGACGTACTCGTCTTCAGGGATGATTCCCACGCCCTGCCCGAGAGTCCCTGCCGCGAATGTCGGGTCAGGAATGTCGGTGTAAGGGATGACTTTTCCGGCGGTGCACTGGGCTATGTCGCCTGCTGATGACGTTATGACCGTGCCGAACTCTATTGCCGCTTCTGGTGCTGATGACGGTGCGGGGGCTGCCTCAGCTTCCGGCTCTTCCTCGTGCCACATAATCCACGCGAGAACGAACGCAATTCCGCCCGAAATCGCAAGAAGTATCGTGTACTGCATGGGCTGCGCTATCGTCAGGTAGCCGGGAATGCCCGTAACACCGTAAGCCTTCGCTCCGATTCCCGACAATGCCCCGTAGAAAGCTCCGACTGTTCCGCCGATCATTCCAGCAATGATGGGCTTGAAGAAACGAAGGTTGATACCGAAAATCGCAGGCTCAGTTATGCCGAGTGCCGCTGAGATTGACGAGGGGACCGCCACAACCTTTGTGCGTGCGTTGCGAGCCTTGAAGCCGATTGCCAGACATGCGCCGAACTGTGCGAAGTTTGCGGCTGACGCTATGGGCATCCACGTGTTCAGTCCGCCCTCAACAGCAAGCATTCCTGCCTCGATGACGTTGTACATGTGGTGAAGTCCCATGACGACCGTCCAAGGATAGATAGCTCCCATTATCGCCGAGCCGATGGGGTTCTTGACGAGGATTTTCGCGCCCTCAAGCACCCATGTCTCAAGCTGTGAGAATATCGGCCCGATGACCGTGAACGTGATGAATGTCGTAACAAGTACTGTTGTGAAAGGTACTACAAACAAATCAATCATTTCGGGCGTGTGCTTGTGGAGCCACTTCTCGATTGTGCACATGAGCCACACAGCAATGATTACCGGGATAACGTGCCCCTGATAGCCGACCTTCTGGACGCTGATAATGAAGTTGAGGATGTTGAAGTTCCACGCCGGGATTGTCTCAAGCGTTCCGACTACCCACGCGTTGACCAAGTTGGCGTGAATCATGGCCAGACCGATGACTGCACCCAAGAAGGTATTTCCGCCGAAGACTCTTGCCGCCGAGATTGCCACGATGACGGGCAGGTAAGCGAACGCTGTGTTTGCGACCATGTCGAGGAAGTCATACCATGATGTTGACGCAAATTCGGGGTAGACCTTGCCGAGTGCCTCAACGAGTCCCATCATGAGGCCTGACGCGACGATTGCCGGGAGAATGGGAACGAAAACGTCGCCAATCGCCTTGAGGATGCGCTTCCAGAGTGGCTGTGCCGCCGCCGCCGCCGCCTTGACGTCATCCTTCGTGGCCTCAGTCATCCCGGTAACGCTCAGGAACTCAGCGTAGACCTTGTTGACCGTGCCTGTTCCGATGATGAGCTGGAGCTGTCCGTTGTTCTCGAACATTCCCTTCACGCCGTCAACGTTCTCAAGGGCTTTCTTGTCGACCTTGCCGTTGTCCTTGATGACGAGGCGCAAACGTGTCGCGCAGTGTGCCGCCTGGACGATGTTC
>JAFSKV010000007.1 GCA_017448795.1 Synergistaceae bacterium
CCTGTACCAGTCGCAGGGGGAATCAGGCTCTTCCTCGTAGGGGAGATCTGTCTTCTTCCTGTCGCCGACGTAGAACAGGTAGCTGAGGAACTGCACGCGCTCACGCTGGATTCCGTCGCCCATGAGTGCCGCGGCGGGAACGTCAAGGAATTTCCCCATGAGGTCAAGCAGGGGAGCTTCAACCGCCGTAACAACATGTACTCCCGTCCTCAAGTCGAACGTCTGCAAGCCCCTCACGTCATCCTTGATGTTCTCATCGAGCCACTTGCGTACGTTGTTGAGGGTGGCCTTGTAGTCCGCGAGCCTCGTCCCTACAACAAGGTGCTTGATGTCCTCAAGAGCCTTTGTGATTTTCTGCCCGCCGGGGACTTCTCCGCATCCGAGATTGCCCGCCGAGTCCTCCAGCACCACAATGTTCCGCGTGAAGAACGGCCCGTGCGCTCCCGACAAGTTCAGCTCCATGCAGTCATGGCCGGCTACGGGGTAAACGTCCATCTTCTTGATTGTTGGTATCATTCGTGTGTATCCTCCTTAGTCTTCTGGGTTAACGCCCCCGCCCTTGTTTTTGGCTGACGGGGGATTAGTCTCATTCGCTGACGTGGGGAATCAGTCTTTGACTCCCATTTTCTCCAGTGCTCCGCCCTTCATGTTGTCGTAGATTGAGTAGCCCAGGAATATCGCTATCAGTGCCCATATCACCAGCGCGATCGGCCTCTGGAAGAACACCATCAGGTCATAGTTGCTCCCCTTCACGGCCTCGATGAAGTACTTTTCCAGGTCGCCGCCGAGTATGAACCCGATAAGGAAAGGCGCGGTCGGCAGGCCTATCTTGTTCATGACGAAGCCCACAATCCCGAAGAACAGCAGGCACCACACGTCGAACATGACCCCTGAGCGCGTGGCGTAAGCCCCGACAATGCACATGAGCAGTATCACGGGGTACATTCTCGCGCTCCTGACCTTTACAACCTGTGAGATGAGCTTTATCGGGAAGAACATGATGATGAACATCAGGACGTTGCAGACGACGAGGGCAAGCAGTATCTGATTCCAGATGTCTTCGTGCTGGCCAATGAAGAGCGGCCCTACCTGTATTCCCTGTAACAGGAACGCCCCGATAAGCACCGCCGTTGTAGCGTCGCCAGGAATGCCCAGTGAGAGCAACGGCACTAACGCCCCGCCTGTGAGTCCGTTGTTGGACGACTCGGAGGCGATGAGTCCTTCAGGCGCGCCCTTGCCCATCATTTCGGGGTGCTTGGAGAAGCTCTTTGTCTGGCTGTACGCTATGAGTGACGCCGCGCTTCCGCCCACGCCGGGAAGAATCCCCATGAACGTGCCGAGCAATGACGAGCGGAGGACGTTGACCCACTGTCCTTTGAAGTCAGCGAACGAGAACTTCTGCGCTCCCTCAACCGTAACGCCTTCCTCAAGGTTGTTGCTTTGCATCCCCTTTTCGGCCTCCTGGAACATCTGGGCAATCGCGAACAGCCCTATCAGCAGTGGCAGAAGCTGGAATCCGCTCCGAAGCTCGTTCTTGAGGAAATCGGGCACCATTCTCATGCGGTTGTTCATTGAGAGTTCACCGACGAGACTCAGCAGTACTCCCAAGAAGCCCGCGAAGACTCCCTTTGTCATTGAGCCTTTCGACAGCGCGGCAATAACCGTCATCGCAAACAGAATGATGAGGAATTTCTCGATTGCTGAAAACTTGATTGCCATTTTCGCGAGGGGTGGTGTGAGGAACGCAAGCACTATCAGCGAGATCATCCCGCCGAAGAATGACGCGGTTATGCCGATTTTGAGGGCGCGCTCCGACTCTCCCCTTCTGGCCATCGGATAGCCGTCAAAGCCTGTGCAGACGCTCGACGGAGTTCCGGGCACGTTGATGAGGATTGCGGGGATGAGTCCGCCTGAGATTCCGCCGACATACAGTCCCAGCAACAAATACAGCGCAGGAACGAGCGAGAATGCATACGTCATCGGGAGGAAGACTGCGACGGCCATTGTAGCGGTCATTCCCGGGATTGCCCCGAAGATTATTCCTACTGCCGTTCCGAGAAACGCGAGACCTATATTCAGTAACATGAACTTCACCCCTTTACGGAAGCGTTATGTTGAAGATCTGGTAGAACAAGTACCAGACTCCCCACGAGCCCGCGAACGCGATTACCGCCGAGATCAGCACGCTCTTCACCTCGAAGAGTTTTCCCGGCTTCATCTCGAACAGGACGTTGAACAGGAAGATGAACACCACGCTTGCCCACGCGAAATGCAGAATCGGCAGGCAAACCACGTAAAGCACGAACAGTATCACCGAACCCCAGAGCTTCACTTTGTCGTAGCCTTCCTTGAAGAAGTGATAGCCCTTGAAGTTGATGAACGGAGTCCCGTCTTTCCTGCACTTCAGCGCGCGCTGAATGATGATTATTGCCAGCAGAATCAGGCATATTGCGCCGATGAGGTACGGGAAGAACAAGTGCATGTTTCGTATCTTGAGCCATTCCCTTAGCATTTTCTGCAACTTGATACACCTCCTTGGAATGTGAGAAAAGAAGCCTCCCCCGTCAGAAGAGGAAGGCTGTGAATTTGCTGTGTGTTACTCTAAGTCTTCGATGTTGGGAGCTTCGGAAAGGACGTGCTTGATTGCGTCGCGCTTGGCGTAAATGAACTCTTTGGCTTCCTTGCTGGGAAGTGTCTTGCCCGCGTAGGTCATCTTGGCCATGTCTTCCTGGAACTGGGGATCTGCCTGCATCTTCGCTACTGCCTCGTCAAGCTCCGCCACAACTTCATCCGGCGTTCCCTTCGGAAGGTAGATGAGGAAGTCCTTGGAGAAGTACAGCGGCTTGCCCTCCATCGTTATCCCCATGTCGCCGTAAACAGGAAGGTCATCACGTCCCGGAATCTTGTCGAGGATTCCAACGTACTTAAGCGCGAGCTGGTCATCAACGCCTTCTGCTGTGTACTGGAGGAATGAGCTGTAATCGCCGAAAATCACGTCCGCGTTGTTGTCCCAGAGCTGCTGTAACTTGGTGTCAGTTGAGCCGCCGAGAACAAAGCGCATCTGGTTTGCGACATCCTCGCCGTATGTGTCCTTGAGCCAGACGTAATAGATGACGAAGCCGAGGTTGCTGACGCTTCCGAGCTCGACCGAGAGCCTTACGGTGCGTGAGGGGTCAGCCTTGAGCCATTCCGCCATCTCCTTCATGTCCTTGTAGGGCGCGCTCTTCTTTGCGGCGAAGCAGGAGCCGGGGTTCTGTCCTACGCGCGGGCCGATGACCATGTTCTCAAGGTCGTACTCCTCGCCGTAGCTCCCGAAAAGGACACCGAGATATGTCATGTCGTGGAAGATCATGAACGTCATACCGTCGGGGGCTGCTGTGCGGATTGTGGCAAAGGCCTCGTTCGCTCCGATTGGGTCAACCTTTGAGCTGCACTTAAGGTATTTCTGCAAGTAGCGGTTGACGATGTCCGCGACCATGTAGCTGTCGCCTGAGACCGCCGTTGAGCCGATGACGATGCGAACCCGCTGGCCCTCGTAGACCGAAGCCATAGCCATTGGGGCAAAGCAGAGCACGAGGACGAGAACTGACGCGACAAATTTCTTGTTCAGCAAAACGAATCTCTCCTTGCTTGAATATATTGTGTGCAAAAATTTGGGTAGTGTGATTGTAGCACGGGCAAAAAAAAACAGCCTCCGTATGATTTACGAAAGCTGCTGTTATGTCTTAGCCATGTCATGCCCTCTAGCCGTCCCCGAACATTCCGAGAATGTCAGACAGGTCAACATCATCATTCTGCTCCTCGACCCGTGATTTGATGGCGGTGGTTTCGTCCTCAAGTTTCTTGCGTGCCTGGAGGATGCTTACTGCCTGCTTAAGCTGTTTGATTGCCGCGTCCTTGTAGCCTTTATCGTATAACAGCATGGCCGCGTTGGTGATGTAACCGCCTAAGAAGGCCTCGAACTTTCTTGCTTCTGCTACTGACGAGTCGCCCTCGCTGAATTTCCCGGCGTAACTTTTCGCGAACTTCTCAGCTTCCCACGACAATAAATCTTTGCTGATTGCCGCCAGCTCGTCAAGCATTTTGTCGAAATCTGTCTTGGTTGATACTTTGTCTACGTAGCGTTCCCCTGACGTGAAGTCGTAATCGAGCTGTGATCCGCTGTAGTCTTTGTGAGAGGCTGGGGCGGACTCTGGTTCTGGCGATTCTTCCGGGACGGGGTCGGGTTCTTGTTCGGCGAGGGCTTCTGCGATTTCTGGCGGCAAATTCGGCGCGGGGGAATCTTCCGGCTCTGTCTCGGTGATTTCCTCAGTGAGGGACTCGGCTTCCGGCTGTGCGTTGTCCTCCGTAACAATCTCAGCTTCGGGCTGTGGTTCTTCTGTAACTGTGTCAGGCTCAAGGAGGGCTTCTGTTTCAGCCTCTGCTGTTTCCCATGCGACAGACTCGGCCGGTATTGCCGCTTCCTGCCCTAAGTCTTCTTCCTGCTGAGTTTCTCCCGGAGCATCCCCGCCAGTCTCATCACTCCCTGCCTGCGTGTCAGATGATTCCGTTTCCTGAACCTCCAGAACATCAGCATTCCCGCCAGCATCTTCAGGAGCATGAACAATCTCATCAGTAACCGTAAATTCTTCAGCATCATTCTTCGGCTCTTCTTCCTGCTGGGACTCAGGCTCTGTTTCTTCCGGCGCGTATTCAGCTTCAGGGCTTGGCACGGTTTCCGGCTCTTGGGACTCAGGCTCAAGTTCTGACTCTGGCGTGGCTTCCTCTGTTTGCGTCTCAGGCTCCGGGATAATTTCCGGCTGTGCTTCTTCCGGCGCGTACTCGGCTTCAGGGGCTGGCACGGTTTCCGGCTCTTGTTGCGGTTCTTGCGTCTCAGTCTCAATCTCTGCCTCTTCCGGCTGGGACTCCTCGTGAGCTTCCTGCGCTATTATCTCCGTTACAGTCTCAACCTCAACGACAAGGACAGACTCCGGGGCTTCCTCCGTCTTAGCGTCAATAAGCCTGTGAAGATCCTCAATCTGCGTCGGCGTGAACTCTTCCGGCTCCTGCGACTCTGTCTGCTCCTCAACAACTGGAGTCAGAATCACGACTGGCCGCTCTGTTTCAGCCTGTAACTTCTTCTTGAGGAGCGCGGCGCGAAGGAACGGCATCTCTTACTCGTCCCCCAGCGCGAGCGTCATAAGGCCGTCAACACGCTTCACGAAACCCGCCGGGTCGTCAGGCATCTCGCCTTCAAGCAGCACTGACTGGTCATAAAGCACCCTCAGAATATCCCCGGCCTTGTCCCTGTCAGTCCCGGCAAGAACAGCAAGTTTCCTGACCGCCGGGTGGTTCGCGCTGATTTCGAGGACTCTCTTCTGCGGCGGAACAACACGCCCCGCCGAGCGCATCAGCCTCTCCATCTGGAGCGAGATTCCCCCCGGTCCGTCCCTGAGACACGCGGGCGAGTCCGTCAGTGTGAGAGACAGCTTCACACTCTCCAGCTTGTCCTGGAAAATCTCAAGCGCAAGTTTCCTCAGCGGCTCAAATTCCGCCTCAAGCTCACTGAGTTTCTCGTCATTGGCTTTCTTCTCGTCGTCAGAATACGGAATCACATCATCCCGCGCGACATTCAGCCAGTCCTTAGCGTCTTCCGGGAGAATGAAGCTAGCCTGCGACAATATGAATTCGTCAACCGGGTCTGTCATCAGCAGGACTTCATAGCCCCTCGACGTGAACGGCTCAAGTTTTGGCGAGGCTCTGAGGGCTGAAATGTTGTCGTTCCCGGCCAAGCAGTATATCCCCTTCTGGTCAGGCTTCATGCGGGACTCGTATTCGGCCAGGGTCGTCCATCCGTCATCATGGGTCGTCCTGTATATTGCGAGGCCGAGAATTGTCTTCACGTTCTCTTGGTCCTGCGCGATTCCTTCCTTGAACATCCTACCGAACGCCGTCCAGAATTTCGCGTACTTCTCCCGGTCATCCTCAAGCATCTTGCGGAGTTCGCCGAAGACTTTGCGCTGTGTGCTTCGTCTGATGATTCGGATTATCGGGTCATCCTGCAAGATTTCGCGGGAAATGTTCAGCGGCAAGTCCTCAGAATCAATCACGCCCCGTACGAACTTCATGTATTGCGGGATTAAGTCCTTGCAGTCGTTCATGATGAAGACTCTGTTGATGTAGAGTGAAATTCCGCCGGAGTCGGGGTTCATGAAGAAGTCAAACGGTGCTTCTGACGGGATGAACAATAAGCCCTTGAAGTTGGTCGTGCCTTCAGCGTTGATCTTTATGCGCGTGAGGGGCTCGCGGTAATCGTGCGTCAGGTGCTTGTAGAACTCTGTGTATTCCTCATCTGTTACTTCACTTTCTGGACGCTGCCAGATTGCTTTTCGGGAATTGATGATTTTGTCCTTGAAGTAAATCGGCCATGATATGAAGTCAGAGTACTTGCCGACTATGTCCCGTAACGTCCATTCGCTGAGGTAATCCTTTGCGCCCTCGTCAGAATTTCCGCGCATGAAGAGTGTTACTGTTGTCCCGCATTCACTGCGCTGTGGTGCGTCCTCGACCGTGAAAGAGCCGCCGCCGTCTGACGTGAATTTGAACGTCTCAGAGCCTCCGAGCCTGCGTGTTACGACCTCGACTTTTTCCGCAACCATGAATACCGAGTAGAACCCAACGCCGAACTGCCCTATGAGTTCCTGCTGAGTGTCAGAATCTTTTGCGGCACGGAGAAATTCCTTTGTCCCGGATTTCGCTATAGTCCCAAGATACTGGATTATCTCATCACGCGTCATTCCGATTCCGTTGTCGCTGACTGAGAGAGCCTTTGCGTCAGAATCTATCTCTATCCTGATTTCGGGATTCTCGTTTTCGGCAAGCTCAGAGTCCTTGAGGCATTCTATCCTTCGTTTGTCGAGCGCGTCCGATGCGTTGGAGATTAATTCCCGCAGGAATATATCCTTGTTCGAGTACACGGAGCTTATCATCATGTGGAGAAGCTCTGCGGCCTCTGTCTGGTAATAAAATTTTTCCTCGCTCATAATCCTTTACCACAAAGCCGGAGGCACATTCATTCATACCCCCGGCTCCGTCATTCTCTCATTCCCCGCTGTGTCAGCCGGCTGCTTCTTCCGTCTTCATCTTCACTACCTGGCGGCCGCGGTAATACCCGCATGACGGGCAGGCGTGGTGCGCTAGGGTTACTTCTCCGCATTTCGGGCAAGTCATCGTTACTGGTGCGCTGAGTGCTCCGAGCCAGTTGGCTTTGCGCTGTGATGTGCGGGCATGAGATACTTTCCTCTTCGGTGTTGCCATGATTTGAATCCCCCTGTGATTATTATTCGCTGGTGAAATTTCGCAGTGCCTCAAGCCTCGGATCTATGTCATCTTCCGCGCAGGAGCATTCCCCTTCGTTGAGGTTCTTTCCGCAGGACGGACACAATCCCTTGCAGTCTTCCCGGCACAAAACCTTCGTGGGAATCAGCGTGTAGACAGTCTCCCGAATCTGCGGCATAACGTCGACAACCTTCCCGGAAAACTCAGTCTCAACGGGCATATAGTCATCGAGTCCTTCAGGCTCTTCGACACCGCGCGAACAGTAAAGATACCCCAATTCCCCCGATATTTCAAGGCTCACAGGCTCAAGACACCTCGCGCATTCCGCCTGAATTTCAGCCTCAGCCGTGATATTCACCACCAGCAAACCTTCCTCAAGCCAGCGTGATGATGCCTCAGCGTGAAGGCTGTCCGGGAAAACGAACTCCTGCCCGTCAAAATTCAGGAGGCCTCCGGGAAAATCCCATGACGCGAACGTCTCAGCCTCCGTGTCATTCTTTGGCGGGAGGGGAAGAACTGCTTTCTGCGAATCGTGGAACAGGCTATGCAAATGCTATTCTCTTTGTCTCGCGGGCAATCATGAGCTCCTCGTTTGTCGGGACTACCATTACCCTGACTTTCGAGTCGTCCGCGCTAACCGTCGCTTCTTTTCCGCGAATGTTGTTCTTTGCCGGGTCAATCTTCACGCCCATAAATTCGAGCTTCTTGCAGACTCCCTCACGTGTTGACGCGCTGTTTTCGCCGATTCCTGCCGTGAACACAATGACATCAAGCCCGCCCATTGCGACAGTGTAAGCCCCGATGTACTTTGCGATTCCGTACTCCAGCATGTCGATTGCGAGCCTCGCCCGGTCGTTGCCCTTCTCTGCGGCGGCCTCAACATCACGGAGATCACTGCTAACTCCCGAAATTCCGAGCAGTCCGCTCTTCTTGTTCATGAAGTTGTTCATCTCGTCGGCGGTGTACTTGGTGATGTTCTGGACGAAAGGCACACACGCGGGATCCATGTCGCCTGTCCTTGTTCCCATGAGGACACCAGCAAGCGGCGTGAGTCCCATTGATGTATCTATGCACTTGCCGTTCTTGACCGCTGAGATTGAGCTTCCGTTGCCGAGGTGGCAGGTTATCATCTTGAGGCCTTCAAGGGGCTTGCCGAGAATCTCCGCTGTCCTGAGCGCAACAAAATGATGGCTCGTCCCGTGCGCACCGTAACGGCGGACTCTGTGCTTCTCGTAGAACTCCCAAGGAAGTCCGTACATGTACGCATAATCCGGCATTGTCTGGTGGAACGCCGTATCAAACACGACAACGTTCGGGAGCTTGGGCAGGGCGTGCTGTATTGCCTCGATTCCCATGATGTGGCCGGGATTGTGGAGAGGAGCAAGCGGGATGCAGATGCGCAGGCCTTCCATGACTTTGTCGTCAACAAGCACTGACTCCTTGTACAGGTCGCCTCCTGAGACTATGCGGTGTCCGGCGGCTGAGATTTCGTCAAGCGACTTCAGAACGCCATGATTCGCGTCAAGCAGTGCCTCAAGAACGAGCTTCATCGCGACCTTGTGATCCTTTATGGGAGTCTCGACCTTGAAGGGGTCTGCGCCTGTCTTCCTGTGAACGAGGTTAGAGCCGTCAATGCCTATCCTGTCTACGAGGCCTTTTGCTGACACTGACTCGTCTTCCATGTCGAAAAGCTGATACTTGAGGGAGGAACTTCCGCAGTTGATTACGAGAATCTTCATGACGTTATGTGAATACCTGCCTTTGCATATATGAATGGCGGAGACGTAGAGATTCGAACTCTAGGAACGGCAAGCCGCTCAGTTGATTTCGAGTCAACCGCCTTCGACCACTCGGCCACGTCTCCACACAAAGTTTTGTGATGTGTATATGGATTTGATTGACGGGTTATTATAACCGCGAATTTGCCGGTCTGTCAATTTTTTCACTCACTGGCTGAAACTCGCTACTGCCTCCGACAGGTCATCAGCAAGCCCGTTCATCACCCCTGTATCATCAGCAACCTTCTTCACGTTCTCCGCAATATTCTCGATTGAGGCCGCAACTTCCTCATTCGTGGCAGAAGTCTCCTCTGAAGTTTCCGCAAGGCTGTTTATCGCCTCAAGTATTGTGTCCTTTATGGCACTGAGCTTTGTTGTTACTTCTGAGACCGAAGCGATCTCCTCAAGTGATGCCTTGATTTCCTCCTCAAGCTCCCGGAATTTCTCCTGCGCTGAGATGAGCTGCCTGTGTTCATTGTCGATTGTGCGCTTCATGTCAGCCGCCGCGTTGACGCACTCGTCAGAGAGAGCCTCGACTTCCGCCACAATGTCGCGTATCTGTTCCGCTGATTCGTCCGAGCGTTCGGCAAGTTTCTTGATTTCCCCCGCGACAACCCCGAAGCCTTTTCCCGCGTCTCCTGCTTTTGCCGCCTCAATGCTCGCGTTCAGTGAAAGAAGATTCGTCTGTGATGCTATGTCTGAGATTATGTTCACAGCGTCGCTTATCTTCTCGATTGACGCGTCAGTCTCATGAATCTTTGCGGCTATCGTGCTGATTGACTCCGATGCTTTTACGGATGACTGCGCGGCCTCGTCTATGCTTTCACGCGCTGAGTTGTTGGCGGCGTTCATTGAGCGTGAATTTGCACCCAGCTTCTCGATATTCTGGACGGCCTGGACTGTAACGGTGTCCATCTCCTCGATGTTGCGGCTGATTCCGTGAACGCTTCCGGCGATTGACACTGTGGACTCCGCGAGGGACTTCATGGCCTCGGCGATCTGTGATGCAGATATTGAGGCTTCCCCGGCCATGCCTGCGGTTGACTTGACGGTGCTGGCAAGGGAGGTGGCGGAGTCGCGGACTTTCCCCACTGTCTCGTTGAGTACCTCGCTGATTTTCTTGGCGGCTATGATGAGCTGTGATGTCTCGTATATCCCGCTGTCTGACTGTATGCTGACGCTGAGATTCACGTTGAGGAGGGTCTCTATTCTTCCGGCTACTTCTCTGAGCGGGTCGGCGACTTTCTTTGCGGCAATCATGGAGACCAGCGCGAAGAACAGCACCAATCCTCCGCCTATCGTGGCAATCATTAGGTAGATGCTTCTTTGCGCCGCCTGAATCTGTGTCGCCGGCTTGCCTGAAAACGCCATGCCGTAAATTTTCGTGGCGTACTGGATTGGCATGTAGTAGACGTGATAATCTATGCCGTTGATTTTGACGCTGTCGGAATAGTAATCGTTGCCCGCGCTGACTGCCCGCCACACCGCGTCGGAGGCCGGAGTCCCCTCAATCCTCTTGCCGTTAGCGTCCTTTATCGTGGTCATGAAGCGTATGTTGCCCTTGAAGAGAGTCAGGTCAACCCCTGTTGTCTTCATGGAGTCGATATAGTTCGTGTCATAGCGGATGAAGCCGTCGACAAGGTCATTGTTGTTGAGGATGTCGTACTCGTAGTATTCTTTGAGGGCTTTTGCGGCTACGATGAGTTCCTCCTTTGTGTTCTGCTTTAGGCTGCGTATCATGAGGCCTGATGCTGACACCGAGATTACCACGACGGCCAGAGTCAGCGGTATCAGCGCAAGCAGTATCAGCATTGTCTTGAGGCTTACTTTCTTCATGTTCTCACACTCCTTGTAGTATATCGAGCCTGCTTAAGCCTTCATTTCCGCAGGTCAAGCTCAGAAATCTTCCGGGCATCGTACGGTGTCTGCTGGTACACAAAGTAATTCAGCCAGTTCGAATAAAGCAGGTTCGCGCTAGAACGCCACGTGCAGACAGGGGGCTTCGTGTCGTCGTCATTCGGGAAATAGTTGTAGGGGACGTGAATAGCCAGCCCCGCCCGCTTGTCCCGCCAGTATTCCAGCGCGAGAGTCTCCGGGTCATACTCGGAATGCCCGGTGATGAAGAGCTGCCTTCCCTCGTTGGTCGAAATCGCGTATACCCCCGCCTCGTAGCTCTCGGAAAGAATCTTCAGGGCCGGGATTCTCTTCACGTCTGAGCGCATGATAGTTGTGTGCCTTGAGTGGGGGACCATGAACGTGTCATCAGACCCACGGAACAGTATCGAGCCTTTGTGCGTGACACGGTGGCGGAATACCCCGAAGAGCTTGCGGGGAAGGTGAATCTTGGGGATGCCGTAATGATAGTACAGCCCCGCCTGAGCCCCCCAGCAGATATGGAAGGTGCTGTGAACGTGGGACTTGCTCCACTCCATTATGTCGCACAGTTCCGGCCAGTAGTCTACCTTCTCGAACGGAAGATGCTCGACAGGCGCGCCAGTTATGATCATCCCGTCAAAATATTCATCCCTGTAGCTGTCGAAGTTCCTGTAGAACGCAAGCATATGCTCCTTGGGAGTGTTCCTGTGTTCCCGCCCGCTCATGGCCATTAAGTCAACCTCAACCTGGAGCGGAGTGTTGCCGAGAAGCCGGGCTAGCTGGGTCTCAGTAACAATTTTCGTGGGCATGAGATTCAGGATGAGAATACGCAGGGGGCGTATGTCCTGTGTCATGGCGCGGCGCTGGGTCATGACGAAAATGTTTTCCCGCTCAAGTATTCCGGCGGCGGGAAGGTCTCCGGGTATCGTTATGGGCATGCCGCTTACTCGTCAGCTTTAGGCCGGAACATGTTGACGAAAACGTTGTGAGTCTCGCGCGGAAGTATCCTGTAGCCCCGCTTCTCTTTCGTCATCCACAGTGAATAGTCCTTGTAGAACGAGGCCGCCAGCGCAAGGAGTGATTTCTTCCTGTTCTCCTTGATTTGCTGCTCGTAGGGAGTCTTTATCTTCCTGTCCTCGTCAGAGTCCCACCTGAACGTTCCTAGTGCGTAACTGACAGACTTATCATTTCCGCCGACAGGGAAAGCCGGAATCAGTATCGTGTGATCCGACCAGTCATAAGTTCCGAGTCCCTGACCGGGTACGAAAATCACGCGTGGGATTCCGTACATTCTGACTCTTGGTACGCTGAACATTTCGACATCCATCCCGGTAAACTCGCGGACAATGTCATAATCTTTCGCGTAATCGATGGGGGTTGCTCCGGGCTGTGCGAGGAGTGATGTATCACAGCGGGCATTCTTTGCCGGGACTGTGAGATATTCGCGTTTCTTCACGAGGATGCTTCGGAGTTCTGCGCGCTTCATTGAGTCGGTCATCTGTGCGCAGGTGTCGGTGATTTTCTTGTTACGGCGGGCAATTTTGACCTCGTCAATCTGTGAGTAGAGTATCTCCTTTGCGATAACCTTTGTCGCCTCGTGCATGGCCGTGAACTTTTCGGCGAGCGGAATCGGCAGGGGTGAGGCTTCGTTCTTCTGTGCTGACGACACGAAAAGGAGTATTGCCTTCTCTGCGTCAATGTAGGCTTTGCGCTGCCGTGCGAGATTCTGGCGGGCAGCCTCGTCTCCCTCGCGGTATTCCGGGACTCTCATGTTTACCTTCATGGCCGGGATAAGAGCCTCGTCCATTGCCTGGAGTGCCTGCGGGATATTCAGGTTAGAGGGGTACTTGGGGGCTATTGCGCGGATGAATGAGTCTCGTTTAGTCTGTGCTGACGTGAGGGCATCAGTGAGGGCGTTCAGGCGGTCAGCGAGGGACATTCCGATATTCGGGACGGGTGCTTCATTTCCGGTAACAGCCGCCCAAGTCTCAGCGATGTAATCCGAAAACGTCATGACCGGGAAAATGTCGCCTGCGCATTTCGTTGCCAGCCAAGATTTCACGTCAAAGTCCGGGTTAAGGTCAATGATTCCCGGAAGGCATCCCAGATCGATGAAGAGTCTTTCTTCCGTGTCGAACGTGAGAGCCGCGGGCATGGCCTGTGTCTGAGCGTCAACGATGGCGAAAAGAATCTCCCAGTATGACGAGGACATTTCCGCCCAGAGTTTTTGTGCCTGTATTTTGCTGTCTGTTGTGTTTTCCGCGAGAAGCTCAGAGTATTTCCGGGCTGACTCTGTGAGTTTTGCGACCGCGTCCTGGACTTCCGGGACGTTCTGCCGGCGTTTGAATGACATTGTGATTTATTCCTCCTTAATTATGATGCGGTTACCATGTTTCGCCGAGTGCTTCAAGTGATTCCTGAGCGTCAGTGTTCCCCTGCCTCGCCGCGAGCTGGTAGAGCCTCACTGCCTCGTCTGTGTCCTGCTCCACGCCTTCGCCGTAAAGGTACATGTCTCCGAGCTTGTTCTGAGCCCTGGCGTGTCCCTGGTCAGCGGCTTTGCGGAACCATCTGGCCGCCTCCTCGTCATCCTGGCCTGTTCCCTTTCCGTCCTTGTACATAACCCCAAGGTTGTACTGGCCGTTAGAGTCTCCCTGCTCCGCTGAGAGACGGTACAGCCTCAAAGCCTCTGTGTAGTCTTGGGGGACACCCTGCCCGTTGTCATACATGATGCCCAGGTTGCACTGTCCTCTGTCGTATCCCTGCTCCGCGGATTTCTTGTACCAGTAGACAGCCTGCCCGTAATCCTGAGTGACTCCCCAGCCGTAGTAGTACATAGTCCCCAGGTTGTTCTGTCCTCTCGCGTATTCCTGTTCAGCGGATTTCCTGTACCAGTACGCGGCCTCTGTGTAATCCTTCCGGGTTCCCTTGCCGCTTTCGTACATGTATCCCAGGTTGCACTGCCCTCTTGCAAGCCCCTGATCCGCCGATTTCCTGTACCAATAAACAGCCTGCGTGTAATCCTGGGTGACCCCGCGCCCGAACTCGTACATGAAGCCAAGGTTGCACTGCGCCGCGGCATGGCCCTGTTCCGCCGCTTTGCCATACCACTTGACGGCCTCCGTGTCATCCTGCGGGACCCCCTCTCCGTTTGAGTACATGTAACCCAGGCTGAATTGCGCCTCAGCATGTCCGTTTTCCGCCGCTCTTGTCAGCCACTTCACGGCAGCCTCATAGTCCTGTTCCCTGTCTGTGCCGTAACGGTATTCGTTACCCAGCTTGTATTGAGACTCAGAGTCCCCGTTTTCAGCGCGGGTAAGAAGAGAGTCGTTTGTTGAAGGCGGAATTTGCGGAGCGTCTTCTTTCGGAGAATTGTGGATTACGGCAAGCAATGCAAGAATTGTGATGACGGTAACAGCGAGGAAGAACAGAAATTTTCCCCCCCTGCCTTCTTTGTCGTCCGGGTAGTCGTCTTCTTCCTCGTCGTCGGGGTCGTCGTCCTCCGTCAAATCCTGCGTGTTTGTCTTTGGGGGCGTGTCGGCTTTTGGGGGAGTCTCAGGCAAAGGGGGCTTCTTGTCCGCGGGCAGAGCGTCTTTTCCCGGCTCGGCAACCGGCAAGGGCTGTGTGTCAACTGCGAACATCAAGGTGTTGTCTTCCTCGAAATGCGCAAGAAGCCTCCCGCTTATCTCAGTCTCAAACCCGAAATCTATGTTGCACATCACGCAGTCCTCGGCCTTTTCCCTCTGCCCTAGCGTGAAATACGCCATGGCCATGTAGATGTTGTTGGCCCAGTCGTCAATCTCTGAGTTCTCCCTTATCTCGGCGAGGCAGCCAAGTATCTCGCCCGCGCTTCCGGCCTTTATCCCTTCCCTGACGAGCGCGCCTATGCGGTACTTCAACGCTTCGGCCTTGTACGGGTCTTTCCTGAGAACAGGCCGCCACACCTCGCCGAATGTCCCGAAATATTCCGCCGCCCTGCTGTCATTCCCGGCATCATAGGCCGATCTCGCACGGTAGAACCAATAAGGCGCATACATCGCAAAATCTCCCTCAAGATATTTCATCATCCTATGACGCTTTGAGGGGTCTTGCTCGTTCATGGCCGCAGAAAATTTCACAAGGGCATTCTGAGTCAGCATGTATTTCCCGGGAACGTGGTACTGCCGGAGAAGAGTCCAAGATGAGCCGAGAAGTTTGCGCTGGAGAGAGTCATATTCGCCGAGTTCCTCACGCTTCAACGTCAGGCTGTCTTCACCGCTCTGAGGCCTGATCTGTTCGCTGAAATATTCCGACGCTGACGACACTGCAAGCTCCATCAGCCACCTCAATGGATTCGCGCTGAAACTCTTAAGCACGTTGCCCCTGATGATTTCACGTATGCTTCTCTGCTTCCTGACGGAATACCCGCTCTCAACCTCAGCCCTTATTTCATCCCTCAGCCTTCCGCTCTGAATCACCCTCATAATCTCCTGATAAAGCTCCGTAAGTTCCGGGTCCGCGTTGATTTCGCTCATTCTAAGATTGTTGATGATGCTGTCATATTCGCGGTCAAGAATGAGCCTGTCGCCCGATGATGTTATACGGTGAAGAGAGACAACGGCCATGTTGAGGGCGGAAATTGTGAGCAGAGGGTCATAGTCAGGCATTTGCATACTCCCTCAGAAGCTCATCCCTCATCTTCGCGACACCGGTAGAAGCAGGCTCACGTATCACCCTGAAATTCAGCCAGCCCGGAACATCAACCTCCGCCGGGTCAATCAGGTATGACTTAGTCCCGCCCCTCAAGTCATGAATGAGTCCTGCCGCAGGGTAAACCACAAGCGACGACCCAATGACCGCGAAAATATCCGCGCTTCTGACGAGCCTAGCCGCCTCAGTGATAGCCGGGACCGCCTCGCCGAACCACACTATATGAGGCCTCATAGTCTCACCGTCAGCATTCTTCTCGCCGTACTCCATCGCCCTGTAGCCAATATCTACTATCTTAGACTCCCTGTCGTCGTTCACCGGGCGCGCCTTAGTGAGTTCCCCGTGAAGGTGGAGGATGTTATGACTTCCGGCTTTCTCGTGAAGGTTGTCGACATTCTGGGTGATTATTCTCACGTCAAAATATTCCTCAAGCTCGGCTAATACCTTGTGGCCTTCATTGGGCTGTGCGTGTTCGAGCTGTCTGCGTAGGTCGTTGTAGAAGTCAGTCATGAGCTTGGGATTCCTGTACCAACCCTGAATGCTGGCGACATCCTCAACGCTGTACTGCTCCCATAATCCGCCGGAGTCCCGGAAAGTCCTGAAGCCGCTTTCTGCGCTTATGCCTGCTCCTGTGAGCGCGACAAGAATTTTTCTGCCTGACATGAAGTTTCTTCCCCCTGTATAATTATGTGGATTTCAGAATAATAGCACATACGGAGGAATTAACATTGCGCATCAAGGAAAGTATGACGTTCCTGAAACGTTTTGCGTCTTCGCCCCGGAGAATAGGAAGTGTTGCGCCAAGCTCAAAGTTTCTGACTAGGGCGATGCTTGACCGTGTTGACTGGGAGAATGCCCGGTACATTGCCGAACTTGGGGCGGGAACGGGGGTATTCACACGGGAAATTGTGAGACGTGCGCGGCCTGACGCGAAGATTCTTGTGTTCGAGATTGACCCGGCATTACAGAAGATGATACGTGATGAACACCCGGAGCATGAGGGGCTGACGCTTCACAGTGATGCGCAGGAGCTGTACAGGTACATGAATGACAACGGGATAGAGCAGCTTGACTTTGTGATTTCGAGCCTGCCTTTCACGGTCTTGCCGCCGAAAGTTACGGTGAGGATATTGAATGCTGTGCTAAAGTGCCTGAAGCCTGACGGTCATTTTGTGGCCTACCAGTATTCCTCGCTGATGAAGCATGTCCTGAAGAAGAAATTTTCGCACATGAAGACTCGTTTTGTGGTGTTCAACGTGCCGCCTGCGTTTGTGTATGACTGCTGGAGGTAGGTTAGGTAAGGGGTAAAAAAATGGCGGAAACGCAGAGATTCGAACTCTGGGAGGATTTCTCCTCTTACGCTCTCCAAGCGCACGCCTTCGACCGCTCGGCCACGTTTCCACGCGGGAGATTATAGCACAAAACCTTCCTCAAATCACAGGCAATAACGGAGCTCAATCACAGCCGACAAAGACTAACCATCGTCATCCGCAAAAAAAAACTCCCCTAGCACACGGCCGGGGGAGTCTGTTATCTCTTGGGGATTCTATTTCCCGTCAGCAAGCACTAACACAACTTCCTGATTTGCGTCGTAAGGCTTCGTGAAATCCATCGTGGCGACTCTGTCTTCCGTAACAGTCAACGCCGAACATATCATGTCAATTTTCCCGGTCTCCAGAGCTTCAGGCAGTGCATCAAACCTGTAATCCGCAATCACAAGCTCCCTGTCCATTCTTCTGGCGATCTCAGCGCAAAGCTCAATGTCAATCCCGGCGAATCCTGAAGGTGTCCTCAGCTCATAAGGAGGGAAAGAGGCCGCGCAGCCTACCCAGAGTTTCCCGCCCTTCGCGCCGACGTTCATATCGATTGACGAGGGGTCAGGGTCATCCTTAAGGTACTTGTCCATGATTGCCGCAAGTGTCTTGTCAGCAACAACAGCATCAAGTATCTTGTCTACTTCATCGCGCAGGGGATTCCCCTTCCTGAATGCTATTGCGTAATACTCAATGTCAACAGGCTCTGCGAGGATGCGGAACTCTGTGCCTGTTTCAGCGAAGTAACGCGCCGGTGTTTCGTCCATGACTGCTGCGTCAACGTCCCTGCTTCTGAGGGCGGCAATGATTTCGCCTATTGTCCCGAAAGAAATCACCTGTCCTGAATCACCGCTGACTAATGCCTGTGCTAGGTATTCCGAGACTGAGCCGGACATTACGCCCACTTTTGCTGACTTGAGGGAATTAACGGAAGAGACTCCTGCGAATGACGCGCCCGACAAGAGCATGATGATGCATAATGCCGCGGAAAGTTTTACTGCTGACTTCATGATTCATTCCTCCTTTGTATGTTATCTGAAGACCTCGCGGAAAAAGTCCCTTAATGCTTCCTGCTCGCGTCTTTTTTTCTCGCGGCGTTCGTATTCGAGCCTCTCCCGTTCGTAGCGATCCCGGTCATACTGCCTGCGTTCGTATTCGATTCTTTCGCGTTCGAGCTGACGGAGTTCCCTGCGGTCTCGTTCACGCTGTTCAAATTCGCGGCGTTCACGTTCTCTTTGCTCACGTTCCCGGCGTTCCCTGTCCCAGCGTATCTGATCCTGCCTCTGCATTTCCCTGCGCTCAATGTTGCGGCGTGCCTCTTGGAACCTTGGGCGTTCGTCGCGGCGCATCGCGGGGGGCGGCGGAGGAGGGGGCGGCAAACGTCTTGCAGGAGCGGCGGAGATTTCAGCGGTGAAGACTCCTAACGTTCCCAGAAGCACGGATGCTGACAAGGCTGTAGCTTTCCTGATGTTCACTCTTAAGGTCTCCCTTCTGTTTGCGGATGGCGTGATTCTATCACATGGGATGAAGGGTTACGGCCGTGCTGTTCCTTTCTTGATGTGGCAGGGGATGCTGTGTTCTGCGCAGAATTTCTCCGTTTCACGGGCTTTGTCGTCTAAAACTCCTTATGCTTCCTGTAAGATGATACCCGCCTGCTGTAGTTTGTCCTCCCGAAAATAATCCTGTCAGTGAACGACACAGCATCAAGTATTCCCCCCAAGTCCTGCCGGATGATATTAGGTGTCGGGTAAGGCTCAACACTGACCCACGTCCGGCAACCCAGCTCATGAAGGCTACGTAGGGCATCAATCCTTTCTTTGTATGGCGCGGAAAACGGCTCAATCTCCTTCCTGAATCCCTCATCAAGAGATACAAGGGTGATTCCGTATTCGTTCTTTGGCGACAATTCAGACAGCCCGGCGGGTAGGACTCCTTTTGTGAGGACAGTGCATCTTATTCCGGCAGCGTTGAGCTTGCGTATTGCGGCCATGCTCATTGCGGCTATCTCGTCATACTCGTACATGAATGGATCTGTAGTGAAGCAAAGGTGAACGGACTCTATTTTGTCCCGGAGGCGCGGTATCTCCTTGTCGAGAAGCTCAAGTGTGTTGGAGACAAGGTAAGGCCTGAGCCATTCCTCATAGGATTTCACCTGCCCGAAGCGTTTCTTCATCATGAACGCATAGCAGGGGTAAAGGCATCCGTGAGCGCATCCCTGTACGTGGTTCATCGTGTAATTTCCGTACTCAACGCCTGTAACATATAGCATTGATTTCCGTGTGATGTAGCCTGCTACGTGCTTCATTCCCGCGCCTCGTCATCAGTGAAGCTCACTGCCACGCGTGATAAGCTGTCGCCGTAAATCTCCCTGAGCCTGCCTTTGAGGTTCTTCATGAATCCTTCTGACGGGAAAACCGGGTGAAGGTCAAGCAAGCCCGATATTTCAGCTACCCGGACATTCTTCCTGCCTCTGAATTTTCCGTGAACATAGTGCGCGATGTCATCAACAGTGTAGCAATATTCATCAGCGGAATCATTGTCATCCGGGAAAATAAACACTCTCTGCCCGGCCTCACCTTTCAGCGCAGTGAATGATGTCATATAGAAGCGCGTTGTTCACGTTGAAGAACGGGAATGAGGCGATGAAGTAATCCCGGTCATTCTTCACCCGGCGCGAGCGTATAATTCCCTCAATACAAGCCTCGTACTTTTTTCTGTCGCTTCCCCATTCAGCCAGCTCTACAATTTCTTTGCCGTAAGTGGACTCGTATTTTGCCACAGCTTCGGGAGATTTTGCCGCTCCTGCCGCCCTTATCGAATCTGAGAGCATGTGATTAATGATGACTTCCCCCCAGTGATTCAGGAAAGGCATCAAAGCATCCCAGTCAATAGTTGCCTCGTAAGGATCGTAGAATGTTTGCCTCTGACTCCGCAGACTTCATGACTCAATCTGCGCAGAAGAACATTGCAGTCCTCATTAAGGAAGCTGACGTGATAGTTCCCGCTGCCTTCCGGGATAAGGGCCTTGAGGTGGGCGATTTTCCAGGCTGATTTGTCGTTGAATATGACGCTGACGTTCTTTCTTGGGTATCTTGAGGCGGCTTCCCTAAGCAGTCTGTTTATGCGGACAGGAGTCCCGTATACTGTTTCACCCGTTTCACGATGCTTGTATTCCCCGCTGTTGCTCATGCAGTCTATGAAGATTAACTCCCCGCATGAAGAGTTGTTGAGCATGATTTCCTTCCAGTCCCTCACATAGCCTTCCACAAGCTCAAATTTCTTCACGGTATGAGGGCTTACTTCGTCGATAATTCCGTCTGTTTCGCGGCTCATTCTTGCCCCTCCTTGTAATGGGATGAATTGAGATTCTAGCACAACGGTATTCCGTCATACGCGGCGGGCTTTGCGGCAAAACAAAACTCCCCTCAGCACATGGCCGGGGGGAGTCTCATTCCTGCATTCTTGTTCTGCTACAGCCTAGCGATTATCTCATCCTTCATCCTTGAGCCGCCGATTAGCGTTGTGCCTTCTGTGAAAATATCTCCCGTCCTCAGTCCTGCCTTAAGCACCTCGTCAACAGCCCGCTCTATCCTGTCAGCCTCATCATTCATCCCGAACGACCACCGGAGCATCATAGCCCCGCAGAGTATCGTCCCGATTGGATTGGCCTTGTCCTGCCCGGCAATGTCAGGCGCTGACCCGTGAATAGGCTCGTACAGCCCGCGGTTGTTGTCGCCCAAGCTCGCGCTGGGTATCATTCCGATTGAGCCGACTATCTGGCTTGCCTCGTCCGACAGAATATCGCCGAACGTGTTTTCCGTAACGATCACGTCGAACTCATGAGGAACGCGGATGAGCTGCATTGATGCGTTGTCGACGTAGAGATGATTCAGGCTGACTTCCGGGTATTCTTTTGCCACGTCCTCGACGACCTCGCGCCATAATCTGGAAACAGTGAGAATGTTTGCCTTGTCGATTGACGTTACTATCTTGCGGCGGTTCATGGCCATCTTGAAGGCAACGTGAGCGATGCGGCGTATCTCGTGGTCTGTGTACTCCATGACATCACGGGCTGCCTTTTCGCCGTCTGGTGTGGTGAATGCCTCGTGCTTGCCGAAATATATTCCTCCCGTAAGCTCCCTCACAATGATGAAGTCGATTCCCTTGTCGGCAATGTCTTTGCGTAGGGGACATGCTGAGGCGAGGGGGGCGAAGATTTTTGCGGGGCGGATGTTGGCGAAGACCTTTAGCCCTTTCCTGACACCGAGAAGCCCGCGTTCCGGGCGCAAATCGGGGGGCATGTTGTCCCACTTAGGGCCGCCGACTGCTCCGAGAAGTGTTGCGTCAGCTTCCTGGCAGATCTTGAGGCTTTCTGCGGGCATTGGTTCGCCGTATTTGTCGATTGCGTTTCCGCCCATTGAGACCTCGCGGAACTCGAACTGTCCGGGTGCTACCTTCTTGAGGACTTCGAGGGTCGCGCCAATGACTTCCGGGCATATTCCGTCGCCGGGAATTACTGCTACTTTCTTCATGTGATGATTCCTCCTTTGTGTGAACGTAATATTAGCACACACTGTGAGGGGGATTTAGTGAAGTATTATACGTAGATTGACTGATGACAGTTCATTTTTTTTTACACTAATCACGGAGGTGATAGGGGCAATGAGTCTCAGGGAAAAAATTAATATATTATTCGATGCTGCTGGATCACGCAATACTACGCCAGCAAAGATGAAGAGCGTGATTGACGGTCTGAAGTCTGAGCCGGAATTTGTTGGCACTGGTGCTTTGCGGACGGCACTGCAGGGAGCGTTACACATTGCCTTGATGCCGGGCAATGACGATGACTCGGAGCGCAGGTTAGGGGTAATAAGGGTGATTGCTGGTGCTGTTGCTGAGGATTGCGGAAGGGATTACGTGCGAGATGTGCTTGAAACACGCGGAAATCCCGAAAGCATCATAGGAAAAATTCTTGGTGAGTGAAGAAAGTAAGGTGATAATTCATAAGTGCAACGGATGATCTGTTCAGAGCCGCCAGCACAAAAGGTACATCAGCAAAAGAAATAATGTACCTGATAAGGCAGGGCGCAAATGTAAAGGCTAGAACTCCCGAAGGTATTACGGTACTTATGGGAGCTGCTGCTTGTCTGAATTGCGAATGTGTACAGCTTCTTATTGACGCTGGAGCAGAAATCAACGCCAGAACTACTGCGGGCTTTACTGCTCTGATGATGGCGGCAAGGTACAACAATGATGTTGCTGTTACCCACGCACTTATTTATGCCGGAGCTGACGTAAATATCACCAACAAAGACGGGTTGACTGCGTTAATGTATGCTGCAAATCGTAACCCAAATCCTAATGTAATCATATATCTTGTGAGGGCTGGAGCAGCTATAAATCATCGCGACAATGAATACGAGAAAACTGCATTGATGATGGCTGCATGGAGTAATCCAAATCCTGCAATTGTGAGGCTTCTCATTGAGCTTGGTGCAGATGTTCACGCAAAGAACGCTGAGGGTACAACAGCCCTAGGTTATGCTGATTACGATGATACGACCCCGCAACGAAACAGCGAAGTTAAGTCTATCATCTGGGAAGCTATTTTTACGGAGGCAATACAACGTAAACTGAAGCAGTAATCGCAGAATGGATTAGGGCGAAAAATTACTCCCCTGAAGATTTCTCCGGGGGAGTTTTTGTGTCTATAATCGTATCCCCTCTTCTTACTTGCATGTGCTATGATACCCGCTCAAAAAGGAGCGTGATTTCTTGAAGTACAGCGCAATCATTTTGTCCCTGCTGTTCTGCCTGATGACTTGTAGTCTAGCTAGTGCTGAGACTCAAAGCATCGGCCTTAAGACTGTCGGCAATGCCCGCGAGCTTGGAGGCTACACTGTTTCCGACGGAAGGAAAATCAAGCATGGTGTTCTTTTGCGGACGGCGGCACTTTACGGAATCTCAAGCGATGACGTAACACGCCTCACGGAGGATTACAGGCTCTCAGTTATCGCTGACCTGAGAATGAGCTTTGAGGTTGCCCCCAAGCCCGACCCGGTTATTGACGGCGTGAAGTATGTCAGTCTCCGCGTCATCAACGAGGAACTTTTCACGAAGGAAGTCGAGAAGAAATTATCCGTTGAAGGCGGCGTTGTAGAGCGGCTGAAATTTCTTGTCGACAGCGGGATTGTGTCCTACGATATGTACGTCGGCTTCCTCGCGAGTGACTCAGGCAAGAAGGCTTACCGTGAATTTTTCCGGGAACTCGTTGACCTTCCTGCCGGGCGTTCGCTTCTCTTTCACTGCACGCAGGGCAAAGACCGTACAGGATGCGCTGCCATGCTGGTACTTTCGGCACTGGGTGCAAGCGAGGATACCATCATGAAGGATTACCTGCTAACCAACGTATTCAACGCGGAAAGGATTGACGGCCAGCGCAAGATGCTACACTCCCACGGCGTGAAAGAGTCAGACATTGAGATATACATGATGATTCTCGACGAGGTCAGCCCCAAGATGATGAATACCCTTCTTGCGTGGCTCAAGAAAAATTACGGCTCACCAGTCGGCTACATAACTGACGCGCTCGGAGTCAGCCCGGACGAAATCGAACACTTGAAGGCAAAATTTCTTGAGGAGTGATGACAATGAAGACAATTCTTGAGGATGACACATTGACGATATATCTTGAGGGGCGCATCGACTCCAACAATTCCGCCGAGACAGAAGCCCGGCTCATGGCCGCAATCTCCGGGAATCAGTCGGCAAAAAAAATCCAGATTGACGCGGACAAACTCACCTACATATCCTCAGCAGGACTCCGCGTTCTGCTGAAGGCCCGCAAGAAGACAGGTAAGCCCCTTGCAGTCCTGAACGTTTCCGGCGAAGTTTACGACATATTCAGCGTAACAGGCTTCACGGAATTGCTTGACGTTCACAGGAAGATGCGCAAAATCTCCGTTGAGGGCTGTGAAGTCATAGGCGAGGGAGCAAACGGGAAAGTTTACCGTCTCACTAAGGACGAAATGATAAAAGTCTTCAAGCACAATATCCCCCTTGAGGCCGTTGAAGCAGAGCGTGAAGCCAGCCGCAAAGCCTTCCTGCTGGGAGTGCCGTGCGCGATTGCTTTTGACACGGTGAAATGCGGGGACAGCTACGGGACAATATACGAGATGTTCAACGCCGGAACAGTCGCAGAAAGAATCACTGCTGACCCTGCCAGACTGCCGGAACTCGCGAAATCGTCAGCTCTCCTTCTGAGACAACTTCACGGAATCGATGTGCCAGAAGGACAAATGCCGAGAGCCTCAGCCCTCCTTCACGCCACAATCGACAAGATAGCCGGGTACTTCACGCCCGACGAAACCGCGATGATGCACGCACTCTATGACACAATCCCGGAAGGAAACCGATTCGTACACAACGACTACCACGCAAAGAACATAATGGAGTCCAACGGTGAATTGATGCTCATTGACCTTGGGGACGCTGGGGCGGGCAACCCTGCAATCGACCTCATTCACTGCTACATGGTGTACAAGACGATAGCCGATGAGATGAGCCGCAAATCCGACACGATGAATCGTAACGCCAACGCTAAGGCCGGAAATCCTGACGATGAGACTAACGCATTCTTCGGGATCACCTTCCGGCAAATGCGCGAGTTCTGGGCAATCTTCATTGATACTTACTGCGGGGGCGACAAGGTGAAGACAGCGGGTCTTGAGGAGAGATTAGCACCTTACGCGAACTTCATGCACCTGACGCTGGCAATGTCTCACCCGTTACTGCCGGAGGAATACCGCAAGCCATACGCCGACAGGTTACGCGGTGAAGTTCTGACGCGATATGATGAGCT
Source organism: Synergistaceae bacterium (assembly GCA_017448795.1). Lineage (GTDB taxonomy): Bacteria > Synergistota > Synergistia > Synergistales > Aminobacteriaceae > JAFUXM01. The sequence continues at coordinate 24,831 of JAFSKV010000007.1, forward strand.
TGTAAGTTACAGCTGGGAGATATGAGGCAAGGACTCCCCTGATGACTTGCACCGGGGGAGTCTTTATTTGTTCGTCAATTAACGCTCAAGTCCGAAGAACGGGTATTTTTCCCTCGTGAACTGCATCGTCTGATACTTCACAGTCCATGTTGCCCACCGCGAATAACCAGACTTGAAATCAAAATCAAGGCCGCTCTTTCCCGCAACAGGGTAATTCGAGAACCTTCTGTGGCAGTTGCTCTTGTTCTCGGCTGTAACGCTCACATAGCAGAAAGCAGCGTCAGACCCTCCCGCTGAAGTGTAGGCGGTGTAGGACGGGTTCACATTGGCCATGTTGTGGTCTGAAGTTCCCCAGTAACGCCTGCCTGCATCCTGGTAGCTCTGTACACCGTTGAGAGTCTCGCTCTTCCCTGCCTGGATGTCCTCAGTAACAGCAGTGCTCACGTAGAACTCCCTGTAACCTGTAGAAGTTCGGATCTGATGTGATCGTTGCGATTATGTTCTGGTAACGGTCATCATAACTGTTGCGCACTGACGCGTCCATCTTCGTGTTGTCCAGTCCGGCTATGACCTGATTATATGCTCCCAGCGTTATCAGCGACCTGTTGAAACTCTGAATCAGAACTGTAGTGTCCTGCGCAAGCGGTATAGTCCCGTCATCGCCGTCCGTGTTCATTTTTGCCAGAACAGGAGCTAAGAGGCTGTAACGCTTCAGTACCACACTGACAGTAGCAAACTGTGCGGGAGACTGTTCCGACAACGCAGAACGGAATCTCATAAGCTCAGCTATCACATCACCCACCGCCTCAACGCTGTTCTTGCCTTTCGTGGGAGTTATTGACTTCGGTTTGGGGTCGGAAGCACTTGAACCGCTGGTTCTGATCTCAATTGACACTGAGGCCTTATACTTGTTGAGAATTTCTTTCGTCTCATTCGCCAACTGTGCAGCTGCCTGCGCTCCCTGTTCGTCAAGAGACTGATACTTTGCACCCAGCTTGGACTTGACCTCTTGAAGCTGCTCTGTCGTCTCTGTCGTGATTGAGATGTAAGCGTCGTAAGTCCCGCCGTAAACATAGCCTGCCACAAAGTAATCACCGTAGGAATTTCGGAAGTTCGTCAACCCCCTGGCGAGCTGTTCATCTGCGCTCGCTGTGAGACTGTAGTCCGACATGTTGAGAAGTCTGGGCGTTGTCTCCTGTTCATCGTAGTGAATTACGAGAGTTGTCGAGGTCAGGCCGTACTTGTAGCTGCTCATTGATGAGAGGCTGGCATTCAGTCCGAAACCGCCCTTCGCGAATGAGCCGCCTACTGTGGTCTTTGAGAACTTCTCCTGTTCCTGCTGGGACGAAATGAAATCTGCCTTGTAGTTGGAGGAAACACTTTTTGTCTCAGGAACTGAAAGCCTGAAATCCTGCATTGCGTGGCCTAGTGCCTGATAGCCCGTTACACCGAAGAATCCGCTGCCCAAAGTGTAGGTGTTGTCATACTGGACTCCCTCCAAGGTTGAAGGTATTAGCGATCTGGTACTGTTGAGGTCATTTGTCGCCGCTGATGACACTTCTACATCTGCACCGTCGCCTATAAGGTCATAGAGTCCTTTGTGTTCCTGCATCAGGTGATATCACACAAGGAGTTCCTGAAGCTCCTCATCTGTGAGCTGATCCAGAGTGCCGTTAAGATAGTCAGACACAAGCTCAAGGTAAAGCCTGCGAATCTCTATAACGTCCTAAATGTCCACCGTGCCGGTAACGTTGCCGTAATCGTCCGCAAACTTGAAGCGGGTGTAATATCCCGGCTCGCCTCTCTCGTTCCTGAGCTCCTTGTAGATGAGAAGAACGCATGACTTGTCCGCTGACTCTGCAGACGGTGATTCAGGAGAGCCATTCCCGTAAATACTGTCGAGAGTGTCGGCCTCATTCTGCCCGATTGCGTTGACTATCATGCTGTAGAAACGGGCAATAATGATTCTATGGGGTCGGTGAAGTTCCGCGAGAACTCAACCGTGTATTCAGTGCCGGCCTGAAGATTTACTGCGACAGTGTCCGGGCTTTCAGCATACGAATCTTTGAGCTTCTCGAAGAATATTACGGCTGGGACTTGGGCATCAACTGATGAAAGGGATGATGAGGCTTGAACGTACTTGGCAGAAAATCCGTCAAGGTCAAGGAAATCTAGCTTGTTGTCGCCGTCAGTGTCGGGGACGTCTCTCCCAAGAATGGTGTCGCCCCCCGATGACTATGCTACTGCCCCCCCGCTGGATGGGTGAGTACTTGAGCTTCCTCCGCAGCCCTGTGACGTAATGACGGCAAACACAAGGAGCATGAAGAACATGAGACTACAGAAATTTTTTCGTTGCATAGATGATGTTGTAGCACTTCCTTTCTTGGCGAGATTGTATCACAAAAAAAGAATCCCCTGATGACACGCATCGGGGGAGTCTTTGCGTGTGTGTTACTTCTGTGCTTTCTTCAGCGAGGCCATGAGTCCCCCGTCAGCAATCATCTGCTTGATGAACTCAGGGAACGGCTCGGCCTTGTAGGTCTTGTGCTTTGTGGCGTTGGTGATTACTCCGGTGTCAAAGTCTACGCTCACGTCGTCTCCGTCAGAAATGTCCTCGGCGGCTTCCGGGCATTCGAGGATTGCGAGGCCGATATTGATTGCGTTGCGGTAGAAGATTCTGGCGAAGCTCTTGGCGATTACGCACGAGATTCCCGATGCCTTGATTGCGACCGGGGCATGTTCCCTTGATGAGCCGCAGCCGAAATTAAGCCCCGCAACCATGATGTCCCCCGCCTTGACCTTCTTCGTGAATCCCGCATCAATATCCTCCATGCAGTGGGAGGCAAGCTCCTTCTCGTCCTGGCTGGCAAGGTAGCGCGCCGGGATTATTACGTCAGTGTCCACGTGGTCGCCGTATTTGTGTGCTGTTGACATCTACATTACCTCCTCTGGGTGCGAAATGTGGCCAGTTATCCCGGATGCCGCCGCTACTGCCGGGGATGCAAGGTAGACTTCGCTCTTCACGTGCCCCATTCTGCCGACAAAGTTGCGGTTGGTTGTCGACACACAGCGTTCACCCTCCGCAAGAATGCCCATGTAACCGCCCAAGCACGGCCCGCACGTAGGAGTCGACACAACGCACCCCGCATCAAGGAATATGTCAGTGTAACCCCGCTTCATGCACTCGCGGTAAACCGTCATAGTGGCAGGAATGATTATCCCCCTCACTCCGTCAGCAATGTGATGACCCTTGAGGATGTTCGCGGCGGCCTCCATGTCCTCAATTTTTCCGTTGGTGCATGAGCCGATCACTATCTGGTCAATCTTCACATCATGGCCTTCACGCGCTGGCTTTGCGTTCTCCGGGAGATGAGGGTATGAGACTGTGCAGTCGATTTCGTAAAGATTCATCTCAACTACTGACTCATATTCCGCGTCATCGTCAGGGTAGTAGGCCGTCCACTCGCGGGAGACTCGTCCTTTGAGGTAGTCGCGTGTGATGTCGTCAACCGGGAAGATTCCGTTTTTCCCGCCTGCCTCGATGGCCATGTTCGATATTGTGAGACGGTCAGCCATAGTAAGCTCACTCAGTCCGTCCCCAGAAAACTCAAGCGACTTGTACAGCGCACCATCAACGCCAATCTTCCCGATGAGAGTCAGTATCACGTCTTTTCCTGAGACGTAAGGCCGTTTCTTCCCCGTAACGTTCACACGTATAGCCGCCGGGACCTTGAACCACGTATAGCCCGCCGACATTGCCGCGCCCATGTCCGTTGAGCCGACTCCAGTCGAGAAAGCTCCGAGTGCTCCGTAAGTGCAGGTGTGAGAGTCAGCCCCTATCACCGCCTCGCCCGGAGCAACGAGTCCCTGCTCAGGCAACAGCGCGTGTTCGATTCCCATTGTCCCGACATCGTAATAGTGAGTGATTCCGAATTTCCTTGCGAACGTCCGGCACTGCTTGCACTGAGTCGCTGACTTGATGTCTTTGTTTGGAACGAAGTGATCCATCACCATGACGATTTTGTCGGTGTCGAACACCTTGCTGAACCCGGCGGACTCGAACTCGTTTATTGCTACTGGAGTCGTTATGTCGTTGCCTAGAACGAGGTCTAATTTTGCCTGGATGAGCTGGCCTGCGTGGACTTCTGGAAGCCCGGCGTGTCTGGCCAGAATCTTCTGCGTCATTGTCATTCCCATTTGTTGAGTATTCCCCCTCGTGTTGAGTTTTGCTAGATTCTACAACAGACTTATTCCCCGGCCTCAAACATCTTGTTCACGCCGTTGATATACGCCTGCAATGACGCTTCAACAATGTCCGTGCTTATCCCTGAGCCAGTGTAGACTTCCCCGCTTGCCGAGCTCGAAATCTTCACGACAGCCTCGCCGATTGAGTCCTCGCCTTCAGTTACCGCCCTCACGCTGAAATCCTCAAGCCTCGCATCAACACCAAGCATCTTGTTCACGGCCTTGAACGCGGCATCAAGAGGCCCAGCACCGTATTCCACGCCCTCAAGGACTCTGTCATCCCGTGAAATTTTCACGTAGGAGATCTTGGGTATGTCGCTGCCTGACGTTATGGAGTGGCTGATGAGCCGGCAGACTGGCGCGCTGCTTTCTTCCGGGCGGGCAATCTTGGAGCGGTGAAGGGTGAGCGCCTCAAGGTCTGAGCTTGTGATTGTCTTCTTCTCGTCAGCAAGTTTCTTGAAGCGCGTGAAGATGTCCTCAAGTTCCTCGTCAGGGATGTCATAGCCCATAGCTTCGAGCCTCTCACGTATCGCGTGCTTGCCTGAGTGCTTGCCGAGCACCAATGCCCTGTGAGGGACTCCGATTTCGTCCGGGTTCATGATTTCGTAGGTCTGAGCGTTCGTTATCATTCCGTGCTGGTGAATGCCTGCCTCGTGTGCGAAAGCGTTTGCGCCGACAATGGGCTTCGTTGGGGAGATTGGGACACCGATTATGTTGCTCAGGAGACGGCTTGACCTGTAAATCTCGTGAGTGTTGATTCCCGTCTCAGCATCGTAGAAATCCCGGCGCGTCCGAATTGCCATCACGATTTCCTCAAGGCTTGCGTTGCCTGCGCGTTCACCGATCCCGTTCACAGTGCATTCAACCTGAGTCGCCCCTGCCTTCACACAGGCAAGAGAGTTCGCGACTCCCATCCCCAAATCGTTGTGGCAGTGCGTGGAGATGTCGACTCCTTCGACTCCTGCGACATGCTCACGGAGATACGCTATCAGGCCGCCCATTTCCTGCGGTGTGGAGTAGCCTACGGTGTCGGGTACGTTGATGGTCTTTGCTCCGGCGGCTATTGCGTTCGAGAATGCCTGCGCGAGAAATTCACGGTCTGACCTTGAAGCGTCCTCGGCGGAAAACTCTATGTCCTCGCATTTTGCCTTCGCGTAACTCACCATTTCCGTTATCGTTGAGAGTACCTGCTCACGTGTCATCCTGAGCTTGTACTGCATGTGAACGTCGCTTGTCGCTATGAAAACGTGGATGCGGGGCTTCTTCGCGTCCTTCACGGCCTCCCAAGCCGTGTCGATGTCGCGTGTGTTGCAGCGGGCGAGACTGGCGATTGTGCAGTTGGGGGCAGCGGAAGCGATTGCCTGAATGCTCTTGAAGTCCATCGGGCTGGCAATTGCGAACCCGGCTTCTATGATGTCGACTCCGAGTTTTTCGAGCTGGCGGGCCATGACGATTTTCTCGCTGAGGTTCATGCTGCAGCCTGGGGACTGTTCGCCGTCGCGTAATGTTGTGTCGAAAATTTTTACCCTGTTCATGATTTTCCTCCTGTCAACAAAAAACGGGGACTCCGAAACTTTTTGTGTCTCAGAATCCCCGTGATTGTCCGTGATTTAGTGTGCGCTAAAATTTTGCATCCCGGAGATTCCCAGAATGCCCAAGTAGTGCGAGGGTTGATGTGAAAGCGTAAATCATTCCTGAGAGCCTCCTTTGTTGGTTGGGATATTAGCGGGTGATATTGTACAGTCAAAGAATGTCTGTGTCAAAATCTGCGTGAGGGCATCAAAAAAGACAAGGCTTTGTGCTATAACAATCATTGTCGAAAGAAATATGCACATGGCCGATTAGTCGGTCTCCTTGTCTTTTGATTCATTATATCACAAGACGGGGCGGGGCGTTAAATGGTTGTGTGCAAAAATTTCCCTCATTTCCCGGAAAAATTCATCGCTGAAGGTGTGCAGTAACCAGTCTGCATGAGGATTCATCTGTCGCGGGACGGCGGATGAAATGAGCAAAATTACGTAGGAGGAAAGATTCACATGAAGAGAACGCGCAAAGGTTTCACTCTCGTGGAGATGCTGGTCGTTGTTGCGATTCTGGCGACGCTGGCAACCTCGCTGACAATCTCGTTCGGGAGCAGTTCGGCATCAGCAAAGGCAGCGTCGATTGCGGCGAACATAGACACCTGCATGACGGCGGCGAAGCTGTATCTTGCGGACAACATCAACACGGTAACGGCTACTTCAAAGGCGGCAGACTTCCTTGAACCTACAGGCACTGCAACTGTATACGTCCCTAACTGGGAAAAGATGAAGGGTACTGGCGGTACTATAGTCTATGCGGCAGGAACAGGAACAGGCATAACATCCAAGACATATGATACAACTAAAGGCTGGGATATGACAGTAACAATTACTGCGGCGGACAAGAAGGACATTATCACAGCTCTGAAGAAAGTCAAAGGCTACGAAGGACTCGATGATGCCAACGACGATGCTACTAAGGCTTATACCATCACAATAAAACTTTTGGATGGTACAGCTACAGGCAAGCAGGCAACAGAATAGCACGATAAATCCCAGCGCACACAAAAAGAGTCTCCCACAACTCACGGGAGGCTCTCTTCATCTCCATCACTTGAACTCCACAACCGTAACCCCGTATCCCCCCTCGCCCTCAGCTCCAAGCCTGTAGCTCTTCACGTACTTCAACCGCGAACATAAAGCGTGGACTTCCCTCCGCAAAATTCCTTCCCCACGTCCATGTATCACCGTAACAACCGAATGATTCGACCGGTAAGCCCTGTCCAGGTAGCTCGCAACCAGAGGTATCGCCTCGGCTACCAGCATCCCCCGCACCATGATTGATGAGGGGACTGTGTCAGGCCTTGGGAGCTTCGTTGTGTCCTGCGGGGGAGTCGCAACTTGGGCTTTCTTGTCGGTGGCAATGAGCTGGCTGACAGGAACATCAACACTCATAGGCCCGGCCGTCATGTAGGCGCGTCCGCTGCGAATCTCGTTGATGACCCCGACAATCCCGGAACCCGCTATCATGGCCGTAACTCCCGGAGCCGGCTCAAAAGGTTTGGGGCTGTTCTCGATTTCACGCTCTGTGCGTTTCTTGTGTCGTTTGTCGATGATCCCCCGCAACGTATGAAGCTCACGCTGTTTCACTGTGTAACCTCTCCTTGCTATGTCTCTTGCTGACTCCTCAACACTGCGGATTATCTCCTTTGACGTTTCTTCTGCCTGAGCAATGAACTTCTCGGCTCTTCGGTCTGCGGCCTGCATGATTTTGTCGCGCTGTGTGTCGATTTCCTTCACGCGGGACTGATACGCCCTCCGCAAGTCTTCAGCCTCCTTCATGGCCGTGTGTAATTCACGTTCTGCGGTGTCTAGGGCGGCTCTGCGTTCGTTCAGCTCGCTCATTATGTCCTCAGCGGTAACTTCACGAGAGTCTAATTCCCCCTGCGCAAGCTGTAACACACTCTCAGGCATCCCGTAACGCCGGGCAATCAATAGCGCGCTGCTCCGTCCGGGAATCCCCATCAAGAGTCGGTACGTAGGCTGTAACTTCTGTATGTCGAACTCCATACTTGCAGTCTCAACACCGGGTGTAGTTAGCGCGTACTGTTTGACCGGGTTGTGATGAGTCGTCGCCAGAGTAACACAGCCCATCTCCCGGAGCGTCTGCAATATCGCCACACCCAACGCCGCCCCCTCGTGAGGGTCTGTGCCTGCCCCCAATTCGTCCAGCAGCACAAGAGATGAGTCCGTAGCGTGTTTCAGGATGTGAATGATTTTCTGCAAGTGTGCGCTGAAGGTCGAGAGATTCTGCTCTATGCTCTGTTCGTCGCCTATGTCCTCATATATCGCGTCAAACGTCCCTATCACTGTTCCGTCTCTCGCTGGCAAAGGGAGGCCTAACCACGCAATAGCAGTGAGCAGCCCGGCGGTCTTGAGGGTTGCTGTTTTGCCGCCGGTGTTTGAGCCTGTTATGACGAGTGTCGAGAAATTTTCCCCGCATGAGACTGACACGGGGACTGCCTTATCTTTCAGCAGGGGATGACGGGCATCAATGAGACGGAAGAATTTTTTTGCCGACAATTCAGGAATTACCCAGTGCTTGTTGCGTATCAGGTCATCACACACACAAAGAAGGTCTAGAGTCCCTATGATGCGCTCGGCGTTTGCGATTGCGTTTTCGCGGGACAAAATATTTCGTGTCAGGCTGAGGAGTATCAATCGTTCCTCGTCCTGCTCGTCTTTGGTCTTGATGATGAGATTGTTGTTGACGTGGGACAAGGCTTTCGGCTCCATGTACACGGAATTTCCAGAGGCTGAACGTTCAACGGCGAGTCCGGGAAACCTGTTGATGTATTCCTGCCGCACGAGCATGAGGAATCTTCCTTCACGCCAAGAAAGCGAACGCTCCTGCAGCATGTTTGTGATGTCGGAGTCCTCAAAGAGTTTCTGCGCGATTCTGCGTCCGTTGCGTTTCAGGGACTCGATTTCCTCACGTATCACTGAGAGATTCCCGGAGGCATTATCGGCCAGTCTCCCGGAATCCTCAACCACATTCAGCGCATCAATCTCCGGGGTGAAATCCCTAATCCCCCGCCTGAGAGACTCAATGCTCCCGTAACCCTCAGTGAGTCCCGCAAGACCTTCGCGTATCCTCCGTGCGCACTGCAAGACCGCCCTGACCTTCAGCAATTCTTCACCCGACAGGATGCCGCTCCTCTTCGCGCCGGGAAACATCGGGGTAACAGCCTCAAGTGATGCGCTGAAGACAAATTCGCCGTTGCGGTCGGTGAGGTCAAGCCATTCCTGCAACAATTTCACGCGTTCACGGAGAGAGTCGAAATCCTCCGCGGGCCTGAGTGATGACAAAATTAACTCCCCTAATCCGCCTCGCAGTCTCTCACGGAAGGGGAGCAAACTTTTTCCCAGCTCTAATATTCCTGCTGTGCTGTCTGATATTCTCATCTACATTGCGCCCGTCAACGCACGGAAATCAACAAGCCCGTGTTCCTGTAGGAAGTCCCGTATCATCGGCCACACGTAAGAAGCTCCCTTCATGAACCAGCTTTCATTCATCCATTCGGTTGGTATCATCTTCGGGAATGACGACAAGAGAGCGTACACAATCACCGTGATGAATGAGGCCTTGAGGAATCCCACGAGCATACCGAACACGTGATCCGTAACCGAAAGCTGAGTAACCTTCACCATCCATGACAGGATGAAGCCGACAACAGCAAAGATAATCTGCACGGTGAAGAATATCACGAGCGCGCAGGCCAGCGACAATATATTACGGTCAAAAGCAGGGTCTGAAATGTAGCGGGAAGCAAGCTCTACGGCAGGCTCATTGAACTTCCACGCGCAGAAAGTGCTGACGAAGAAGCCGACAAGCCCGATGACCTCGCCGGAAAATCCGTTCACGAGTCCGCGGTAAAGGAAGAATATCAGGATGATTCCCAGCACAATATCAACAATCAATGCAGCATTCATGTTTGTTCACCTTCCTGTTTGGTTCACGCCTTGGGGGGCGCGGTAATAATTGATTCTGAGATTGGAGGGGGCAGCGGCCATGTTCACATTCACGCGGGCGATCTCACACAGCGACAAGACATCGGGCTTCACCGTGAGGATTTCGGCGGCAAGGGCTGTGCGTTCCGGGTCATCGGATATTGTTACAGCGTCAGGATTTTTCCCCAGCCAGTCCAGTATCTCAGCATGTGAGTATTCCCCGGCCATGAGCGAGCCTTCACACGAGGCGTAAACGTACCCATGCCCGGCGTAAATGACAGAGAGAATCTTGCTGACATTCCGGGACTTCCTGAACGTGAACGGCAGAAGGTCAAGGGTTGATACCGGGATGATTTTTGCCCCGCATGCATAAGCAAGCCCCGACGCATAGGCCGCACCCACGCGAATCCCCGTGAAGTAACCGGGCCCGTTCGTGAGCGCGATATAGTCCAGTTCCTGCCACGACAGCCCCGCCGACTCCATCAGCCCCGCGCATATTTCGGGAAGCTCTGAGGTCTGCTTACGCCCTAAATCCTCCTGAACATGGCCGAGTATTTCCCCGTCAGCACACAAAGCCGCCCCCGTCAGCCTGAGACAGCAGTCAACCGCAAGCATCTTCATGACTCATCCCTCCCGATTACAATTCGCCGCTCAGATTCATTCATGGCCGCAAAATGTACCCTCACAGCATCACCGGGAGGATTGCGCCAGCGTTCCGGCCATTCCACGAACACAACAGCATCATCACTCCCGGCGTATTCGTCGAGCCCTGTTGCCGGGACTCCGTCAGGGTCAAGCCTGTAAAGGTCAGCATGAACTATGAGCAAGCCTGACGGGGACTCGTATTCGTTGATGAGTGTGAACGAGGGACTCCTAACGCCGGAAATCCCGAAAGCCTCACAAGCTCCCCTGACGAAAACGGTTTTTCCCGCCCCCAAGTCCCCGAACAAAAGCACAACATCTCCGGGCCTGAGAGTCCGGGCAAACTTTTCCCCGATCCTGCGTGTGTCAGACTCTGAGTGTGAGATATATTCAGGCGGCATTGTTACGTTTCCGCTTTTCGGCACGGTGCTTCATGATTACCCGGAGTATCACGCACGAGACGCAGAATATCACCGCGAACAGCACGGTCTTGGGAATCTCAATGTCAGCCCCGGTACTCCTGCTCATCCCGAATATGAACGCTGCAGCCATCCCGAAGCTAAGTATGCTCATGAGGAGGCCGCGCCTGCGGATGTTCTCTGTCTTGCGGATTTCCGCGTCCCAGTCAACACGCTTTCTCTGAGACCTGTACACCGTCATTTTCCCGACCTCAAGCCGTGAATGACCCTGCGCAGTGTGTCGGCAATCTCTGAGGCTAGCACCCCGTCGACACCTTCACGCGCAAGAATCTCACCCGCTAGGCCATGAACTGACGCTCCCAGTACAGCCGCGTCGAAAGCGTCAAGCCCCCCCGCGAGGAACGCCCCTATGCACCCGGACAAGACATCGCCAGACCCAGGCACTGACAATTCAGGGCCTCCGTAGGGGATCTCAGCGAACTTCTCACCCTGAGCCACCAGCGTGTGATGACCCTTCAGGACGACACAGCCCCAGCGTTGCGACAATTCACGCACTGCCCCCGGCCTGTCAGCATGAACTTGCGTGAAAGATATTCCTAGTAACCGCCCTGCTTCGCCCTCATGAGGAGTCAGAACAGCATCATCACGGGGCTTCAAGTCATCGCGTGAGGAGGCAAGAGCGTTTAACCCGTCCCCGTCAACAAGAATCTTTGACGGCCATTCGCGCCACATCCGGGAAGTGAATATCTCGGCGGCTACACTCTTATCGAGTCCCGGCCCTATCACAAGAGCGTCAATATTCTTCTGGGCTAAAGCAAGCTCCTTCCAGCGGAATGTGTCATCATCAAAGCAGTAAATGACTTCCGGCAGACGGGACGCACACAGCCCGCATACCCCCTGCAATGACAGCATAGTTACGACACCTGACCCCGAACGCAAAGCACCCAATGCGCTCAAAGCAGGAGCACCCGGGTATCTCACCGAGCCTCCCGCGATAAGCAGCCTTCCCCGTTTTCCCTTGTGCATGTCCTCCGGGCGGGGCGGCAATAATCTTCTCAGTTCGTCAGCAGTCATTTACTCTCTCACCATCTGGGGCGGCTCTTTCCCGGCGAAAACGGCCTCGATGTTCCGTATCACCATGAAGCCCATCTCCTTGCGCGTCCCGAATGTTGCAGTCCCAATGTGTGGGAGTAACACGACATTCTGGAGCGTCTTCAAGGTCGGCTCAACTTCCGGCTCGTTCTCGTAAACGTCAAGGCCAGCCCCCGCGATTACCCGGCGTGCCAGAGCGTCAGCAAGTGCCTTCTCGTCGATTACCGGGCCGCGTGATGTGTTGATGAGTATTGCGTCAGGCTTCATTTTCGCCAGCTCCTTAGCTCCTATCATGTGGCGGGTTGCGTCCGTCAAAGGAAGGTGGATGCTCACGAAATCAGAGCGTTCAAGGAGTTCCTCAAGCCCGACTCTCTGCGCTCCGACTGACTCAAGGTGAAGGGAATTGCGCCTGCTGTAGTACAGTACCTTCATGTTGAAGCCCCGCGCCGCCTTGATGCCGAAATTTGCGCCGATTCTTCCAGCTCCGATTATGCCGACTGTCTTACCGGTGATGTCGTAGCCGAGCATGTATTTCGGTGCCCACATGAACGAGCCTGTGCGTACGATATGGTCGGCCTCGATGACTCTTCTTGCCGCCGCGAACATGAGGGTGAACGCTGTATCAGCCGTAGCGTCCGTGAGAACGTCGGGGGTGTTGGTGACGTAGATACCTTTTGCCCTCGCCGCCGCAACGTCAATGTTGTTGTAGCCCACGCCGTAATTCGCTATGAGCTTGAGGTCCGGCCCGGCCTGTGCGATTAATTCCGCGTCTATCGGGTCATTCAGCATCGTGATCACAGCCGCGTAATTCTTGAAGGCGTTGACGAGCTCCTCACGTGTCGCAAGGCGTTCCTCGTTGTTCACGTCATACTCGCAGATGTTGCCGAGTGCCCTCATGACTGAGTTGTGGAGCGTGCGTGTTACGTATACTTTCCTGTTCATGTGTGATTACTCCTCGATTGTGATTGTCTTGATTACTACGTCTTCTATCGGCCTGTCCTGCCTGCCTGTCTTTGTGTGTCCGATTGCCTCAACGACGCTCATACCTTCCACGACATGGCCGAAAATTGCGTGATGACCGTCAAGCCACGGGGTAGGAACGAGGGTGATGAAGAACTGTGAGCCTCCTGTGTTAGGGCCTGCGTTTGCCATTGAGAGGATGCCCGGCGCGTCATGCCTGAGTCCTTCGCCGAACTCGTCAGGGATTGCGTAGCCCGGTCCGCCGCGTCCTGTTCCGGTTGGGTCGCCTCCCTGTATCATGAAGTTGTCGATTACCCTGTGGAAGATTACGCCGTCGTAGAAATTCTTCTTGGCGAGGGTTACGAAGTTGGTTACGGTGTTGGGGGCGAGGTCGGAATAAAGCTCGATGGTGAAGTCGCCCATTGATGTCTGGAATTTCGCGAGGGGGCGCTTGGGGGTCTCGTCGGCAAAAGCAGGTGAGCATACGAGAGCGAGCGTGAGAATCTTGCAGAGCAGCTTGTACATGTTGGTGGTGATTCCTCCTTATTGGTTGTGGATTGTCTGCATATAATATCACTACACACAAATGAATTTGTGCGATCGGCTTATGGACTTTGCGAAATCAGTTGCTAAGATCATTCACGAAAATTTTTCTCGGAGACTCGTGATGATGCATGTTATGTTTTGACACATTGCAGCCTTTCTTTACCGACGGAGATTCGGCTCTCTTCTTGTCTGACGCATTCGATGCCCTGGCTGACATGCGCCCGGGGTGTGTTGACGTGATTTTTGCTGACCCTCCTTATTTCCTGTCTAACGGCGGATTTTCTTGTAGCGGGGGTAAAAGAGTCTCAGTAAACAAAGGCGACTGGGACAAGCTCGAATCCCTTGAACAAAAGCATGACTTCAACCGCAGATGGCTTCGCTTATGCCGCAAAGTCCTCAAACCTGACGGCACAATATGGGTAACAGGGACTCTCCACAACATATATTCTGTCGGTATGGCACTGGAGCAGGAAGGCTTCAAGATACTCAACAATATAACGTGGCAGAAGACCAATCCGCCACCTAACCTTTCGTGCAGGTACTTCACTCACAGCACAGAAACTATTTTGTGGGCGCGGAAAAACACAAAGACCGCCCGGCATTACTTCAACTATGAGCTGATGAAGGAACTCAACGGAGACCGACAAATGAAGGACGTATGGTCAGGGACATTAACGCCCGCCCGCGAGAAGACACACGGCAAGCACCCGGCGCAGAAGCCCCTGTACATTCTTGAGCGGATAATTCTTGCCTCAACTCGTGAGGGGGAATTAGTGCTTGATCCTTTCTGCGGCTCATCGACAACGGGAGTTGCCTGCAAGAAGTTGGGACGGAGATATATCGGTATCGACAATAACGCGGAGTATATCAACCTGTCCATGAGGAGGCTGAAAAATTCATGCGCGGAAGAAACTTTGAGGAATGGTTCTCTACCTTTAGGGAGTCAATTAACGGCTACGATTATTACGTGGATTTCATCAAGGCACGCAGGAATGTAAGCAAGGTGCAAGACGAGCTACACATCCTGAATATGCTGGTCAACACGAAGAACGACATCGAGGCAGAATTTGTGCGCATCATCAGAAAATACCCCGAATGCCTGAAAGCCGTACCTATCCTGCTCGCCATAAGGAGCTACGAAATCTACTGCCAGGATGAGAACACCGCGCTGACATACCGTTTCGACAAGGCAGTTCAGACACCCGAACAGTACGTGTACTTCATGCGAGAGACTGGAATGTTCGATATGCTTCGTGAGGGGATATATCATGATTTGCGCGACTATGTTTCAGGTGTTGAGGTAGGGCTTGACTCCAACGGACGCAAAAACAGGGGCGGCCACCAGATGGAACGCTTCGTAGAATCCTTCCTCAAGGAGTCCGGCGCGACATATTCTCGCGAAATCACGACACGCAAGCTCTCCAAGCAATACGGCCTCGCGTTCCCGCCAGACTTCGCCCCAAATAAACGCTGGGACTTCGCCGTCAAAACTCCCGGCCATGTCTGCGCAATAGAGACTAACTTCTACACGGACGGAGGCTCTAAGCTCAACGAAACCGCCCGCAGTTACCGCCTTATAGCCGAGCAATCACGCGACATTCCCGGCTTCACGTTCATCTGGATCACTGACGGCAAAGGCTGGCTCTCCGCAAAGACCGACCTTCACGAAACCTTCAGCGTCCTCGATGACCTCTACAACATCGCAGACCTAGAAGCAGGCCTCTTCACCCGCATATTCCCCCGGTAAAGCAAAATCCTCCCCCGCACCCAGGGAAGGATTCCTCTTCTGCCTCCGTGCACCCCGTCAGCCTTCTACGTCATTTTCCCTGTCTCAGCCTTCACCCGCTCAATTCCAACAGCAAGCCCCGTGTCATCATCAACGTCAACAATCACACCGTTGAACGCCGCCCCCGACTCGCTGGCCTCGAATCTTGTCGGCAAACCATCGAGGAATTTCGGCATCACTGACGCGTAGCTCACTCCTAGTATTCCGTCATGGCCGCCCGTCATTCCCACGTCAGAGATATACGCCGTCCCGTGAGGCATGATTCTTTCATCCGCCGTCTGCACATGAGTGTGAGTCCCGACAACCGCGCAGACTCGCCCGTCGAGATAGTACCCCATGGCCTGCTTCTCACTCGTTGCCTCAGCGTGGAAGTCGACAAATATCGGCAACTTCTCCCCGCCCCCGCGCCTCAGCTCATCAATCAGCCTGTCAGCACAAAGAAACGGCGAGTCTATCGGCGGCATGAATGCTTGTCCCTCAAGGTTCAGGATACCGAGCCTCTTTCCCTTGCGCTCAATGATGCCATGACCGCGCCCAGGACATGAAGGGGGGTAATTCGCCGGGCGGAATATCCTCGTCTCAGCGTCAAGAACAGTGAAGAATGCGGGCTTGTCCCAGATGTGATTGCCGGATGTCATCGCGTCCACACCAAGCGCGAGAAACTCACCAAATATTTTGTCGGTCATCCCCTTACCGTGGGCGGCATTCTCGCAGTTTATGATGACGAAATCGAACGGGCCGCGCTCGCGCCGTATCACAGGGAGTGCCTCAGCAAGAGCCTTCCTCCCGGTACTCCACGCCACATCGCCGGAAAATAATAGCCTCATTTCGCAAACTCCGCCGCTTTGGTCTCACGTGTAACGCTGACCTTGATTTGACCGGGATATTTCAGCTCGGCTTCAATCTTGCGGGCTATGTCAAACGCTAACTTGTAGACAGCTCCGTCATCCGTCTTCCCGGCGTTGAGGACTACACGGACTTCACGGCCTGCCTGCATAGCGTAAGCCTTCGTTACTCCGTCAAACTCCTGCGCAATTTCCTCCAGCTTCTCCAGTCTCTTGATGTAAGCGTCAAGGCTCTCACGTCTTGCGCCAGGTCTTGCAGCTGAAATCGAGTCTGCCACTGACACAATCACTTCGTACACGGAGCTGACTTCTAGGCTGTCATGATGGCAGGCGATACAGCTGACGATTTCGGGACGTTCTCCGAGCCTGCGTGCCAAGTCCGCGCCGATTTCCGCGTGAGGGCCCTCGGTCTGGCGGTCAATGGCCTTCCCTATGTCGTGAAGGAGCCCTCCTCTCCGGGCAATTTCCTCGTCAACACCAAGCTCTGCCGCTATTATCCCGGCTATCTGCGCTACCTCCACGCTGTGGGCAAGAACATTCTGCCCGTAACTGAAGCGGAACTTAAGCTGCCCGATTGTCCGCACAAGCTCGTTGTTCATGTTCTTGATACCAAGCTCAAGGATGACATTCTCGCCCTCTGTTATCATTTCCTCGTCAATGTCGCGGGCTGCCTTCTCGATAAGCTCCTCGATGCGGGCGGGGTGAATGCGTCCGTCAACAACAAGACGCTCCATAGCACGGCGGGCAATTTCGCGGCGTATAGGGTCAAAGCCGGAAAGTGTTACTGCTTCTGGTGTGTCATCAATGATGAGGTCTACTCCTGTGAGGCTCTCAAACGTGCGGATGTTTCGTCCTTCTCGGCCTATTATGCGTCCCTTCATCTCTTCTGAAGGAAGAGGGACAACGCTTATGCTTGACTCTCCGGCGGCTTCTGTCGCGACTCTCTGCATCGCTTCTATGATGATGTCGCGGGATTTCCTGTCTGCTTCTCTCTGGAACTGCTCCTCAATCTCCTTGAGCCTGAGTCCCAAGAAGTGCCGTGCGTCTTCTTCTGTCTTGCGGATGAGGATTTCCTGGGCTTCCTCTTTGGTCATGGCGGCGACTTCCTGCAATTTCGCCTCCTGCTGCTGAATGGCGGCCTCAAGGTCAGCGCGTCGTTTTTCGAGGTCTTCCTGCCGGGATTTCAGCTCGTCCTCTTTTTTTGCGGCCCGGTCAAGTTTCTTGTCTAGGTTGTCCTCTTTCTGCTCTAGCTTGCGTTCTGTCCGCTGGATTTCAAGGCGGCGCTCCTTGATGTCCTTCTGTGCTTCTTGTCGGAGGCGGGTTACTTCTTCGCGGGTTTCGGAGATTTTCGCCTGCTTTGTCCGCTCGGAGGCTTCTTCTGCTTCCTTGAGCATATTGGAGATTTGGTTCTTTACGCCGTTGACCCTGGAATTGTCCCACGCCCTTAACACTGCATAGGCCAAACCAGAGCCGGCAATGAATGCTAATAATGCCAACGCGTACTGCATAATGAATAATTATCCTTTCTGTATGTCATGAATCTATATTCCCAAAAAAAGAAGGGGTGCTGAGTGAATCATTCTCGTAATTGGGCAGATAGGATAAATTCTACATTTTCACATGGCGTTTAACAAGCAAAAGTTTCACTGTCTCCCGGTGAAGCGAGTCCGCCTTCCTGTACCGTCAGCACCAAATTTCTTGTCCAGCGCGTAATTATCACCCGGCCGCGAAAAGTAACCATCCCTCACAGTCTCAGCATCGCCCATCGCAAGAAGCTCGCTCACCTTCACGAACTCGTAGCCCTCAGCGTCAAGAATGTCCACAACCTCACGCAGTAAGTTCACTGTTCCTTTCGGGACTAGGTTGGCGTGAAACAGGAGGATGCTTCCCGGTCTGGTCATGGCCGCGACGGTTTTTGCTGACCTTCTGGCGCGCTTGATGCTGGAATTGTCGCCCGCTTCCGCCGCAACGTCCCACTGAACAACGCGGAGACCAAGCCCGGCAATGACCCTTAATGCCCGCTCGTTGTTCCTCCCGTAAGGCAGCCTGAAAAGCGCGGGAACGCCGAGAATTTCCGTGATGCCAGCCTCCTCAAGTAACAGCTCATACTCTGACTGTGTCCACAAGATTTGTGCCTTGAGCCCTTCTTCTGACAATAACGCGCAGTTGCCGTGGCTCCAGTTGTGATTTCCGATCTCGAAGAGGCCGCCTTCATGCATGATTTCTTTGACACGGTTGGCGTGAGTCCTCATCCATTTTCCGCCCATGAAGAGAGTTGCAGGGATTCCGCGCTCACGCAGGAGGCTCAACACGGCCATGTCGCAGCCTGTAGTTGCAGTGTCAAGCTCGCACATGTCGAACGTAAGAGCAACGGCCTTCACTCCTTCAGGGAGCTTAACGCGGCGGATCACTCCCTCGTCATCGCTAAGGGGAGGAAGATTGCTGACAGGGGTGAGTCTTTCAGGGGGTGCGGAATTGTTGGGGACTGCACGGCGTAAATCGAGGCTGGTTACATTCCAGGTGTCATTTGCTAACGCTGAGGCTGCGGCGAGGAACAGCAGGGTGAATATTGCGGCTTTGTTCACGGTGATGATGTCTCCTTTGTGTTATGAGGGATGAGACTATTATAGCCCGGTCAAGAATTTAATTGCCCGCCCTGAAATATGAAGTATAATCATGAACAATCACAATCCACAATCAATTTACGAGGTGAAGACATTATGCCAATGCCCGGCACTGAGGAGATACGGAAGCCATTGCTTGAGGCATTCAGGGGTGAGGCTCCCCACAGTTTCGTTATCGCAGAAATGCTGGGACTCGTGGCTGAATATTACGGAATAAATCTCAATGATCTGTCATCGGGTGAAAAGAATATCCTCAAGAGCAATATTAACGAGGCTAAGTCAGCTCTGAAGAAGCACGGGTTAATCTATAATCCTTCGGGCAGCACATACATGATAACGAATGCCGGGACTGAGATTCTGGAAGACGGCCAGGAAATTATCACTGATGAATATCTTAAGGCGCGGAAGAAGAAGCCTCTTATTATTGCGGAGACGTTTGGGGTTGGGAAGCCGGAAATCCAAGACACAACCCCAGAATCTGACACGCTCACTGACGACTCGCAGGATATTTCCCTTGATGATGAGCCAGCACTTGAGCCGGAAATCCAAGACACAACCCCAGAATCTGACACGTTGCCGGGAGATTCACAGGATATTTCGCCGGATGATGACAAGGAGCTTGAGCCGGAAATCCAAGACACAACCCCAGAACCTGACACGCTAACGGATGACTCGCAGGATATTTCCCTTGATGATGAGCCAGCACTTGAGCCGGAAATCCAAGACACAACCCCAGAACCTGACACGCTCACGGATGACTCGCAGGATATTTCGCTTGACGATGACAAGGAGCTTGAGCCGGAAATCACGGACTTAACACCAGAACCTGACACGCTCACGGATGACTCGCAGGATATTTCGCCGGACGATGAGCCGGAGCTTAAGCCGGAAATCCAAGAAGACACCCCAGAATCTGACACGTTGCCGGGAGATTCACAGGATATTTCGCCGGA
>JAFSKV010000052.1 GCA_017448795.1 Synergistaceae bacterium
GTCATCAGAAACTGTACTTTCACGGGGAATGTGAACCACAACGATGGCGGCTGCGGAATCAGTCTCGTGAACGGCACAACGGCTTCTGTCTCGAACTGCACGATAACGGAGAATGAGGGAAGAAGCGGCACGGGAATTTACGTCAATGCAAGCAGGCTCAACATTCAAAGCTGCGACATCAGCAACAACAAGAACGCTGCTACCTATGGCTGCGGTATCGCTCTTGATGAAGGCTCGTATGCCTACATCTTCAACTGCACGATAACGAGCAACGATACTCTGGGCTACAGCAGTTACGGCGTGGCTGAGTATGGCGACGGCGGCGGTATTGCTGTCATGGGTATAAGCAGCGCGGACATCGTGAGCTGTGATATATTCCGAAACACAGGGGGGTACGGCGGCGGTGTTTTCGTCAAAACGTACAATGCCGGCGGAAAAAGTGCAGGAGACGGAATCAGCAGCGTAACAATCAAGGACTGCAAGATCTCGGACAACTTCAGCGGCCACAACGCTCAGGGAGGCGGCATTCACATTGCTTCAGCGGCGGCGGCAATCACGGACTGCACAATCTCAGGCAACGTTGTCTCAGGCGAAAACTGGGCCAATATCTTCGGCGGCGGAATTTACGTGGAGTATCCCAAAGGCCCGGTAACAATCACGGACTGCGTCATCACTGGCAACTTCGCTAATGCCGATGGCGGCGGTATCTACACGACTGGAGCCTCCTATACCGGCGACTGCTCCCCTGTCATCAAAAACTGCCTCATCTCGGGCAATACTGCTACAAGACAAGGCGGCGGAATTTATGTCGGCGGTGTATATCTTGTGGTCGACAACTGCACAATCACCGGCAACAAGAATCCCGGCTACGTCGTTGCTTCCGGCGGTACTGCTGGCGATGAACACGGCGGCGGAGGCGGTATTTACGTCGGCGATGCTGCTTTGTTGATGACCAACTCGACCGTTACGAAGAACAGCACGTACTACGGTTCAGGCGGCGGCGGAATATACTACAGCGGCACAACGTGGTCTGATAATATGATCTCGAACTGCTCAATCGTTGACAACTCGGCGAGGAACGGCGGCGTTGAGATTCAGAGAGACGGTTACATCAGGGCTAGCCGAATCCCGTTCATCAACTCGCTGATATACAACCCGACTTCGCCGGACAGGTCATTCGTCAACAAAGACAGTGAACGCTCAATGTTCTTCAACTGCGCGATTCCTGAGAGCCTTGCGCTTCCCAGCACTTCACCGAGCTTCGACATCGTGAAGATAGCCTCATGGAATCCCGTTTCGTCAACCGAGACAATCAACGGGATAACTCACACGGTCTACAGGATTGAGGATAACCCAGCCTTGAAGCCGATCGTCGGGGCCGGAGCTAACAGAGTCGTCTACTCGAACAGCTACTACACGCCTGATGTCAACTACACATCGCCCTCATTCGACCAGCTCGGAACAACGCGGGTAAATTCCCCCGACATCGGAGCAATGGAGAAAGCTGTTACCGTTCCTGTTCTCTCAGCTGACGCAAGCATTCATGTTGTCGTGAGCAATGAGATTGACCCGCTCACGATAGCCGACACTGAGCCGAACAAAGCACTAACATGGACGGTCAGCGGTGATGTTCCGTCGGGAGTTACGGCTTCTGAGGACGCAAACGGAATGACATACACCCTCAGCGGTGCGCCGGCGAAATGGGGAGATTACAGCTTCTCAGTCATTGCCTCGAACGCGAAGGGCAGCGATGACGTGAAAGTGAGCGTTATCGTTTACACCGCGCCTGTCCTCTCTGACGATGCCGAAATCAAAGCGGTGAAAGGCTCGGCCATGAGTCAGACTTTCCCGGCAATTTCGGGGAATCATCTCGTCTGGACTGTCAGCGGCGATGTACCTTCGGGGCTTTCGGTTTCGAGCGGTGATGACTCCTTCACGGTCAGCGGAACTCCGTCGACAGCTGGGGATTACTCGTTCACGCTCACTGCCTCCAACATGGCCGGGAGTGATGACATCGCGGTGAATGTTACCGTCTACGAGATGCCATTACTGCCCGACAGCATAATAACTCTTGAGGCCTCGAAGGATTTTGCGCTGGTAGAGCAGAATGTTACGGCGGCGGCCGGGAATCATCTCACGTGGTCTGTTGACGGGACTCTTCCGGCGGGCAT
Organism: Synergistaceae bacterium; assembly: GCA_017448795.1. Classification (GTDB taxonomy): domain Bacteria; phylum Synergistota; class Synergistia; order Synergistales; family Aminobacteriaceae; genus JAFUXM01. The sequence continues at coordinate 2,172 of JAFSKV010000052.1, forward strand.
CACCGTGTACAGCGAGGATAACGCAATGACCGCCACAATAATGGGCACTCCCACAAAGGCGGGGGATTATGACTTCTCCATTGTAGCGGGCAACTACGCGGGAAGCTCAAGCATCGAGGTCAGAGCAACAGTCTACGAAGCCCCAGAAATTTCCGGGAGTGAGATCGATATTCAGGCGGTTGAAGGACGTGCGTTCAGCGCAAGGGAAATCCCGGCAACGGCTGGCAATCATCTCACGTGGACGAGGACAGGGACATTCCCGGACGGCCTGACGTTTTCGGGGAATGACTCGGCTCTTAGCATAAGCGGAACACCGGGCGCAAATTCAGCCGGGAGATATGAGTCCACATTCACAGCGTCAAACCCCGCGGGCAGTGCAAGCGTGAGGGTGAGAATCTTCGTGTCGGGCAAGAATTTTGTCGTTACGAGCCGTGATGTCTCTTCGTCAACAACACTTGAGGATTTCCTTGCGACGCTTTCACCCGAACAGGCGGCGGCAATCGAGACTCTCACGCTCAACGAGTACTTCACGGACTTGTCGGGGCTTGGGACTCTCACGGCCTTGAAGGAGCTTGATGTCAGCAAAGCAACAGCGTTGAAGGAAGTGAACCTTGGCGGCAATAAATCTGTTACCGCGCTGAAAGTTTCGGGCAATGAGTCAGTGAACAGGCTGATACTTTCCGGGAGCGTTGTTGAGACTGTGAACGCTGAGGGCTGCACGGGACTCGGAAGCGTTGAGATTGCGGGGAACACCAGCATACGTGAGCTTAATGTGAGCGGCTCTGCTGTTGAGATTCTGAACGTCGAGGACTGCGTGAATCTTGAGACCCTCCTGTGTTCGTCGTGCAAAATCAGCGAGTTCTACCTTGCCGGATGCACTAGCCTGGTTACGCTCGACTTCTCAGGAAACGCGATAAGGAAGTTCAACGCACGGGGTTTCCCTGAGCTTGAGAGCCTCGACTGCATAAGCCAGACCGTTGAAGTTGACGCGCTGAGGAGAAATTTCGCCTTCCGTGAATTTATGGACGCGGCCAAAGTCTCATTCGTCGAGGGAGTGCAGACGCTTTCCGATGACCCTAACGTGAGAGCCGTAACGGGCTATGACGCTTCGGGAAATGAGATCAGCGCGGATTATGACGGAGAGTCGGGTGTTGTGAGTTTCCCGGCGGTTCCCCACAAGATAGAGTACGTGTACATGGTGCTTGACGGCGTGAGCATGGATGTGTTGATTTCGGGCGACGCTGAGGATGAAGAGGTTGCTCCAGAGCTTGAGGGGTCAAGTTTCACGGTTGAGGCGACCGAGGGCCGGGCGGTTGTTGCGCGGACTATAGCGGCCACAGCGGGCGATAATCTCACGTGGACAACGTCAGGAGACCTCCCAAGGGGCATGGCCGGGACAGCAGACTCGGACGGAAGGGGCTTCACGATTTCCGGGACTCCTGCCACAGGGACAGCCGGGACTTACACCATCACAGTAACAGCAACGAACACAGCAGGAAGCGCGGCCGCTATTGTTACCGTCAATGTGTCCTCCCCCGTTGTTCCTCCGAGCCCTTCAGCCCCAGTACTCTCCGGGCAGTCATTCAGCCTTCACGCGAGGGAGAACGAGGCAATAACCGCGCTCACGGTAACGGCGATTTCCGGCGACAATCTCACGTGGACGACAGCAGGGACTCTCCCCAGCGGCCTCACAGGCACGGCGGCTTCTGACGCAAAGAGCTTCACGATTTCAGGCACTCCGTCAGCAGGAACAGCCGGGAGTTACACGTACACAGTTACGGCAAGAAACAGCGCGGGCGAAAGTTCCGCTTCGGTCAGCATAACAGTCTCACGCGTAATAAACACTCAGGAAAAAAACAGCCTGTCAGAAGCGATAAGCCAGCTCACAGACGAACAGGCCGAAGCTATCACTGACCTTGCAGTCGGCGGCAACATCACGGACTTATCCGGGCTCGGCAGGCTCACGAACCTTGAGACGCTCGACCTTACGGAAGCCGAATCACTGTCGGAAGTCAACATATCCGGCAACAAGACCATAAAGGAACTCAACGCCAGCAGCATGAACATATCCTCCCTCAATGCGAGCGGCTGTGAGAACCTCGAAGTCCTCGACTGCTCGTCATGCAGGATAGACAGGCTCAACCTTGAAGGCTGTGTGAATCTCAGGGAGCTCGATTTCAGGGGCAACGCGATACGCAGGTTCAGGGCAGGGGGCTTCAGCAGGCTTGAGGCTCTCGGGTGCTCCGGCCAGAGAATAACGGGGCAGGTGTTCACGCGGGTATTCAGCTTGCGGGACTTCCTGAACGCCGCGCAGGTCTCGGAGGTATCAGCTTCAGACGCGGACGACATCGTCAGGAACGTGAAGGGCTATGATTCTTCCGGCCATGAGATAGAGTCCCAGTACAACGAGGCAACGGGCGAGGTTACATTCGCGTCCGCACCTTCAGCGATAACTTACGACTACGATACGGGCTTCGGCGGCGATGATCCGTACATGGATGTTACTGTTACAGGGACTTCATCAGGCGGAGAAGCTCAAGGAGTGGGAAGCTCGACGGGCGGATGTGATGCGGGATTTGCGTCATTCGCGGCTCTGCTGATGTCAGCTGTGTTTGTCCTCTCAAGGAAAGATTAACGGAAGAATTTTCCCCTCTGTTTTTACGCAGGGGGGATTTCATTATATTTTACCCGCCAGAACCACAGCCCCCCCGCCGGAACAGTCATAGCCGACTCAGTCCTCTCACTCCCGGCTAAGAGTCCTTCAAGCCACGCCAGCCCCCTTTTCCCGGTCGCTACCATGTCAACATTCCCCACGATAATACGCACCATGTTTGTGAGGAATGATTGTGCCTTCACGCTGATGACTGAGAGCCTGCCGTGATTTCTGATTCTGAGGCTGTCTATTGTCCTGAACGGGTCATCAGGGCATTCACCCGCCCGGCAAAACGCCCGGAAGTTGTGCCTGCCCTGAATCATGTTACACGCCTCACGCGCAAGATTCATGTCCCAAGCCCTGCCCTTCCTCCACCACACAAAGCCGCTCATCACAGGCGGACAGACCCGGCCATGATACACAAAGTACTTGTATTCCCTTGAGACCGCCGAATACCTCGCGCTGAAATCCTCCGGGACATGCCAAGCCCTCATCACACGTATATCCTCAGGAAGGTAGAAGTTCACCGCAAGCCGCAGTTTTTCGGGGGCAATGTCCTTGTCCATGCTGAAAGATGCCACCTGCCCCCAAGCGTTCACGCCCTTATCCGTCCGTCCTGCTCCTGTGATTCTGACGTGAGACCCGGCAACCTTGGCCAGTGATGACTCTATTACTTCCTGCACACTCACAGCGTCAGGCTGAATCTGCCACCCTGAATAATTCCGCCCTATGTACGAGACTTTGACCGCGTATTTCATCACAGCCCCAGCGCGAAGAACAGCGCAACTCCGGCAGCAGTCCCGGCAAGCGCGAGTGTGTCAGACATCCTCCAGACCAGCGGCCTGCGTCTTGTGCGCCCCTTTCCCCCGTCATAGCCCCTTGCCTCCATGGCAACAGCAATATCATCTGCCCTGCGGAAAATTATTATCATCAGCGGAATCAGAACAGGAAGGAACGCTTTTGCCCGCCGGAAAATATTTCCCTGGTCAAGCATCGCACCCCTTGAGAGCTGTGCGCGTATTATCTTGTCCGTTTCCTGCATAAGAAGCGGGATGAAACGCAGCGCCATCGCTATCATAAGCGCGCATTCATTCGCAGGGAATCTAAATCTCTCAAGCGGCCTCAGCAGGGAGTCGAGCCCGTCAGCAAGCTCAAGAGGAGCAGTAGTCAGCGGCAGCATCACAGCAAACATCATCAGCAACACCAGCCTTGACGACATGAACAACGCACCCGTAAGCGCGGCAATTTTGCTCACTTCACGGAAATACCCCGCCCCCAAGTTGAACACGAACGTGAACACGGCGAGGAACGCTACAGGTTTTGCTGACCGTATGAGAGCGCGCCATGATATGCGTGATGCCTGGACAAGCCCCGCAAGAACAGCCGCCCACATGACGACTCCCCATGCGGTTTTTGACGGGAAAATTGCCGATACCATCATGAGGAACGAGAAGAGTTTTGCGCGCGGGTCAAGCCTGTGAATGAATGAGCCTGTCGGAATATACTGGCCTAGATTCATATTTGTGAGATACATCTTGTGAACTCCTCGCAATCATACAGAAGGGGGAAACCCGGATTGATCTTGTTGATTTCGGCTGATAAACGCAGGACTTCCGGCCATGCTTCAGGCTCAAGAGTATTCATGATTTCCGGGATGACCTCGCGGGGTCTTCCTTCCTGAACCATCCTAGAGTCCCTCAGAATAAGTATCCTGTTGCTGTAACCCAGTGCCATGTTTAGATCGTGTGTTACTGTGATTACTGTCCTTCCTTCGTCCCTGAGCCTAGCGAGCATTGTGAGAATCTTGCGCTGGTATGAGGCATCGAGTCCGGCTAACGGCTCATCAAGCACAATGACTTCAGGTTTTGCTGACAGCACGGAGGCAATAGCGACGAGCCTTCTTTCACCGCCTGAAAGAGCGATAGGCCTCCGTTCAAGGAAATCACGCGGGAGGCTTGCGCATTCCAAGCCGTAAATCACCGCCGCTTCAAGCTCCTGCCCCCTGAAGCCCGCATTTTTCGGCGCAAACGCTAATTCTTCCCTCACAGTCGCGGAAAACAGCTGATCTTCCGGGTTCTGGAACACAAGACCTACTTTCTGCCTGAGACTGTGAACGTCCTTTCCCTTCTGCGGAATTTCCCGGCCGTCAAAGTATATTTTCCCCTCCTGAATCTTATAGAGTGCGTTCAGGTGCTGGACAAAGGTTGACTTCCCGCTTCCTGTCCTGCCTATGACTGACAGCCATTCTCCCGCGTAAATTTCTGCGTGAATGTCCTTGAGGGCGTACCCTTCCCCCCCGTAAGTGAAGCCCAGTCCGTCAACCCGGAATTTCTCCCGCCCTTGAGATTCCTGTGCGGCTTCATGCGTGAGTCTCGGCGTGAAATCCGCGAGGCCTCCGGGAAGCTCAATACCCCGTGAGTCGCAAAAGCGTTTGACCTTGAGGCTGTCAGGAACGGTGAAGCCGAGTTCCTCCGCGCTGTCCCAGAAAGCTGACGTATCACCCTCCCAGATGATTCCGCCTTTGGACAGCACTATTACCCGCTGTATGTCGCTGAAACTTTCCGCCTCCAGCTGGTGGGTAACCTGAATCACCGTCATGCCCCCGGAGTGAAGATAGCGTAAAACTTTCTCGACGTTGAGCCTTCCCCGCGGGTCAAGCATGGCCGTAGGCTCGTCAAGAATGAGGCACTCAACATCAGCCGCCAAGACTCCGGCAAGTGCCAGCCTCTGTTTTTCGCCGCCTGAAAGAGCCTCGACAGCAGAACCCTGCTTGTGTCTCATGTCCGCCGCCGCAAGAGCCATGTCAACACGAAGCTGTATCTCGTCAGGCGGAAGCCCTTGGTTTTCCGGCGCAAAAGCTGTGTCGTCCTCAACCATAGCTGCGACAATCTGATTCTCCGGGTCCTGGAACACCAGCCCGACAGTCTTCCGCAGCTCCCGGAAATCCATTGCCTGAATGTCTTTGCCGTTGACCAGTACGCTTCCTTCTGACGGGTCAATGATGCCGCCTAAAATTTTTGACAGCGTGGATTTTCCGCTTCCGTTGTGTCCGAGAATTGCGACCCTTTCGCCTTTGGTTACAAAAAACGAGACGCGGTTTAACGCACGTCCCGTATTCTTTGTGTCATATGCGAACGAAACAGATCGCGCCTCGATTAACGGGGTGTTACTTCTGCTCTCCTGCTTTGCGTTCAACAAGTTCGATCACTGCCATTGGTGAGCCGTCGCCTTTTCTTGCGCCCAGCTTTACGATTCTTGTGTAGCCGCCCTTGTCGAAATCCTTGAACATGGGGACTATCTCCTGGAATAATTTTGTCGCGGCCTTCTTGTGGGGCATTTTCGCGAACACTACCCTGATGTCGTGGACGCTTCCGCCTCTTGCGCGGGTTATGAGTTTTTCGGCGACCCTGCGGAGTTCCTTTGCGCGTGTTACTGTCGTCGTTATGCTCCCGTTAAGGAAGAGGCTTGCGGCCATGTTACCGAGCATTAATTTCCTGTGGCTTCCGTAGCGTCCTAATGTCCTGTGGTCTACGTGATGTCTCAATTTCTGCTTGCACCTCCTTGCTTACTCTTCTGTTTCCGGCTCTGACTCCGGCTCTGTTTCTTCCCCGTCAGTTTCCTGCTGGTTTTCTGCCGGAGCTTCCTGCGGTTCTGCTGACGGTTTCAGCTCATAGCCTAGCGCGTGAAGCCTTGCCTCAATCTCCTTGAGTGAGATCTTGCCGAGATTGCGAATCTTGAGCAGGTCATCCCTGGATTTCTGGAGCAGTTCCCCGACGGTCTGAATGCCTCCGCGTAACAGGCAGTTTTCGCTTCTTATGGAAAGCTCCAGCTCATGAATAGGGTGAGTGAACTGCTCGGTCTCCCTTGCCTCGTAGATTTCTTCCCGCGTTGGCTCCTCACTGACCGGGTCAGACGGAATGACAACCTGCGGGGCTGACACTACCGTTCCTGCTATATGCCCGAAACATTCCTCTGCGATTCTTGCGGCCTCGCTCACGGCATCCTCCGGCGTAACAGATCCGTTAGTCCACACCTCGATGATGAGCCGCTCGTACTCGATATTCTGTCCGACTCTTGCGGGCTGAATGGTGTAGTTCACGCGCTTGACCGGGGAAAATATCGCGTCAGCAAGCATAGCGTCAACAGGAAGCGGAGGATTTGCGGGCCTCTCTCTTTCTGCCGACAGGTAGCCGACTCCCTGCTCAACGTAAATTTCCATGAGAAGATGGGCTTTCGGCTCAAGGGTGCAAAGGATGCCGTCCCCGCAGAACTCGAAATCATTATCCCACGGCATATCTTTTGCGGTTATGACTCCAGGATTCTCCGCGCGTGTGAAGAAATCTTTGGGCAGGTCATCCGAGTCCAGCGTGATTATCTTGAAGCCTTCCGCGTTGACGCTGGCCTTGTCGGTTTTCGCCTTGATGGGAATGTGCTTCAGGTTCATGAGAATCTCTATGACATCCTCGCGTATTCCCTTTATCGTGCTGAACTCGTGAAGTATCCCGTCAATCCTCACGGCAGTAACGGCAGCCCCCCTTATGGACGAAAGCAGAAGCCTCCTCAGAGCATTTCCCAAGGTGTCGCCGTAACCGCGTTCAAGAGGCTCAATGTAAATCCTCCCGTAATTCTGTGTTTTTTCCTCGATATAGACCTTAAATCTGGTGTTCTCCAAATTAAGCTCTCCTTGCTTGGAATGTTAGACGCGTCTCCTCTTTGGCGGCCTGCATCCGTTGTGTGGAATCGGAGTAGCGTCTTTGATGACATTGACCTGAAGCCCCGCGGCCTGCAGTGCCCTTATCGCGCTCTCACGCCCCGGCCCCGGCCCCTTCACGATAACATCAATCTCCGTGACTCCCTGGTCCTGCGCTCCCTTCGCCACCTGTCCTGCCGCCATCTGTGCCGCGAAAGGTGTCGACTTCCTCGCGCCCTTGAAGCCCACGTTTCCGCCGCTCGCCCATGATATGACGTTCCCGGCCTTGTCGCTTGCGCAGATTATCGTGTTGTTGAACGTGGAATAAATGTGCGCGACCCCGTAAGCTATGTTCTTCTTTTCGCGCCTCTTGCCTTTTCTGGCCTGAGCTGTTCTCTTTGCCACTTTGTGATTACCTCCTGTTCACGCTGCCTTACTTCGTGGCCATCTTCTTGTTGGCGACTGTCCTGCGCGGGCCTTTGCGAGTTCTTGCGTTGGTCTTTGTGCGCTGTCCTCTGACTGGAAGACCGAGCTTATGACGCTGACCCCTGTAGCATCCAATATCGATGAGCCTCTTGATGTTCATGGAGACTTCGCGCCTGAGATCGCCTTCGACCTTGTAGTTGTCCTCGATTTCGCGGCGGAGCTTCTGTGTGTCTTCCTCGCTGAGATCCTTAACCCTGATGTCGGGATTAACGCCCGTCGCCGCAAGGATGTTCTGCGATGTCTTGAGGCCGATTCCGAAAATGTAGGTCAGCCCGATCTCGATTCTCTTGTCCCTCGGAAGGTCAACTCCTGCTATTCTTGCCATGAAATTACCTCCTCACTCCCTGGCGCTGCTTATGCCTCGGGTTGCGCGAGCAGATTACCCTCACGACCCCGTGGCGGCGGATTACCCTGCAAAACTCGCAGATAGGCTTCACTGAAGGCCCTACTTTCATTTGTCTATCACCTATTTATACCTGTAAATTATTCTTCCCCTCGTCAAATCATAAGGGGTTATCTCGACAAGCACCTTGTCACCCGGAAGTATCCTGATGAAGTGCATCCTCATTTTCCCGCTGACATGAGCCAGTACCTTGTGCCCGTTCTCAAGCTCAACCCTGAACATCGCGTTGGGCAGAGGCTCTGTGATTACGCCCTTTACCTCGATTACGTCCTCTTTGCCGGAATTATTCGCCATTAATCCCCTACGCTCCTGTGAAAATATCCCGCGTCAATGTCGTTACCTGCCTTTATCTTGTCTGCTAGTTCGTCTGAACGCCTTGACGTTGCCTGAAGATGCTTAAGGTTCTTGTTCTTGGGGCGGCTGACGTTGAAGCGTTCCGGCCTGATGACCTGTATTCTTCCGCCAGTCCCGATCCCTGAGACAACGTAGAGAAGCCCTGCATCTTTTCCCTGCCGTGAGATTACGATTTGGCCTATTGAAAGCTCTGCCACGGTGTCAGAATCTCCGGCCCATCGTCAAGAATTGCTACCGAGCGTTCAAAGTGTGCCGCGTCAGAACCGTCAACAGTTGAGACAGTCCAGCCATTTCCGCCGGTTTTCACTTTCTCGCGCCCCGACATAATCATTGGCTCGATTGCTATGGTCATGCCTGCTTTGAGCGTCATTCCCTGCCCTGCCCTGCCGTAATTCGGAATCTGGGGTGCCTCGTGCATTTTGCTGCCTATGCCGTGTCCTGTGTAGTCCCTCACGACTCCGAAGCCGAGGGGTTTCACGTAGCCTTCCACAGCATGGCCGATGTCACCGAGTGTGTTTCCCGCCAGAGCCTGAGAGATTGCGCGGTTGAGGGACTCTTCCGTAACCTCAAGGAGCTTTTTGCGCTCAGGGCTGATTTCGCCGACAGGGTATGTGCAGGCGGCATCTCCGCACCATCCGTTCACGTACGCGCCAACGTCGATGCTTATGATGTCGCCTTCCTGAAGTATCCTGCTGAACTGTGGAATGCCGTGCACGACTTCCTCGTTGATTGAGGCGCATATAGTTCCGGGGAACGGGGTCATGCTTGCCATCGGCCTGTAGTTCTTGAAGGCCGGGATGCCGTTGTTCCTGCGTATATGTTCCTCGGCTAGGCGGTCAAGCTCGCCGGTGGAGATTCCCGGACGGACAGCCTCGCGCATGATGTCAAGCACTTCCGCCGTAACCCGCCCGGCAATCCTCATGAGCTTTAATTCTTCGGGAGTCTTGAGCTTAATCATGTTCCAGCGTCTCGACAACCCGCGCAAAAACTTCCTCAGGCATTCCCGTAGCATCAATCTCAATCAGCAAGCCCCGTGTCCTGTAGAACTCAACGAGTGCTTCCGTCTGTTCGTGAAAGACTTTGAGCCTGCTCCTGATTGTGTCCTCGTTGTCATCATCGCGGCGGTAAAGCTCTCCTCCGCAGGCCGGGCATTTGTCGTGTTCGTGGATGTTCGTAACGTTCCCGCATGACTTGCAGACAGCCCGGCTTGTGAGCCTCTTCACGATAGCCTCGTCAGGAACAGCGAACATGATTACGCCGTCAATCTTGGTCTTGCTTTCGAGGAACTCAGCCTGCGCTACCGTCCTAGGGAAACCGTCAAGCATGAAGCCTTCATCGGGCGCGAACTCAGCGAGCTTTTCGCCGACCATCTTCATCACGATTTCGTCCGGGACCAGCTGCCCTGCGTCCATGTACTTCTTCGCCTCAAGTCCGAGGGGTGTGCTGTTCTTGAGGTTCTCGCGGAAAATGTCCCCCGTTGAGATGTGCGCGAGGTTGTGGCGTTCCTTGAGGAAAACGGCCTGAGTTCCCTTGCCTGCACCGGGCGCGCCCAATA